>JAYVYB010000143.1:0-5510 GCA_043784625.1 Methylovirgula sp. | reverse complement strand
CTTTTCATTATTCTTGGGAACAAACTTCGTTCTGCCGTCTCTCACAGCCTCAAGGGCGGGCTGCGCCATTGTTTTGGCGTCAACGTACCATTGATCTGTAAGCCATGGCTCCACGACCACCCCAGAGCGATCTCCGTGTGGCACCTTATGCAGGTGCGGTTCAATCTTGTCGACAAGATCGGCCTGCTCCATCAAGGCCACGATCAGTTTGCGTGCGGCAAACCGGTCGGTTCCATGCAAGCTCAAAATATGATCCAATGATTCAGACGGCGGAACGTTGGCAACAAAATCGTCATTGCCCCAAAGCGCAAGTTTAGCCTCTGCGTCAAAAATATTGATCAACGGCAAGCTGTGACGTTTACCCACTTCAAAATCATTGAAATCGTGCGCAGGAGTAATTTTTACAGCGCCGGTTCCTTTTTCAGGATCAGTATATGTGTCTCCGACGATTGGAATGCGTCTGCCCACCAGTGGCAAAATTGCATGTTTGCCAATGAGATGTTTGAGCTTTTCGTCGTCTGGATGCACCGCAATGGCCGTGTCGCCCAACATAGTCTCCGGGCGGGTGGTTGCAACGGTTATGTAGTCGTCGGAGCCCTCCACCGGATATTTAAAGTGCCAAAGATGCCCCTTAATATCCTGCAGCTCGACTTCCAAATCGGAAATAGCTGTCAACATTTTAGGGTCCCAGTTGACGAGACGTTTTGCTTTGTAGATCAGCCCTTTTTTATGAAGTTCAACAAAAACCTTCGCCACCGCCTTGGAAAGCCCCTCGTCCATAGTGAAGCGCTCACGCGACCAATCGCACGAGGCACCTAGACGCTTTAACTGGCTGAGAATTGTACCCCCGGATTCCGCTTTCCAATCCCAAACGCGTTTAAGGAACGCTTCGCGACCCATTTCGCGGCGTCCAGGGAGCTTCCTCTCGGCCAATTGACGCTCAACAATCATTTGGGTGGCAATACCTGCGTGGTCGGTTCCAGGCTGCCAAAGCACATCTTTGCCCCGCATACGTTCAAAACGCACAAGGATATCCTGCAAAGTGTTGTTAAGGGCATGACCCATGTGGAGGCTGCCGGTCACATTCGGTGGCGGAATCACAATGGAATATGGCACTGCTCCGGCGCGTTCCGGTTGATTTGCACGAAATGCTCCGGATTGCTCCCAAGCCGCTGCAATACGTGACTCCACCGAAGCCGAGTCAAAACGAGATTCCATCATGATACTAAACTCTTGGGTTGAAAATGTGAGGCCCGGTGACAAGCCCTGTGTAGATTGAGCGCACAAAAGCCCACAGCCCTGCCCGTGTCAATCACGGTCAGCCTCATCTACGAAAATGATTAGTTTGTGCCGCGCGCTACGCGTTCGATTTCGGCGCGAACCAGCCGTTCCACCAACGTCGGCAGATTGTCGTCCAACCAAGACTTTAACATCGGGCGCAGCATTTCCCGGGCAATTCCGTCAAGATTCAAGTTTTCATGCGCCAACTTTGCTGCGCCGAGCGCCGAAAATGCTGACGAAATTGACTGGCTGTTCTGAGTGGAAAGCAGTCGCGGCTCTGATGCAGCCGGCGCACTAACCGGCTCGGCTTTCGCCTGAGGCAGAATTGAGCCACGCAAATCAAGAGGTTCGTCAAAAATACTGTGCTTGGCAACGTCTTGAGCTGGAGCTGAAGAGGGCTGCTGTGTGCCACGATGTAGTAAAACAGGCTCGGCCTTTGCCCTTTGTGTGACCTCTAGAACAGCACTGGGCGCATTTGGTGCTTTAACCGGCTCGCTGGACTGGCCCGTCACGCTTTCGCTTTCGGATATAATCCGACGGATAGAAGCCAGAATTTCCTCCATAGAGGGCTCATTGGCTCTTTGATCCGCCATCAATCTATCTCTGGACGGCTGGTTTGCGCTTGCGTTCATGACACTCTCATAAAAGGACGTATTCGATTCAAACTCTCCGCATTAGAAGAGGAAAGTTTGATGTCTGCAAGCTACAACCGTGATTGTGCTGTGGACGGAGTTATCTGCCGTCCGGAGTACGCAGCCCATACCACTTGTCCTTGACCTGATCGAAATGCACCGCAGGATCATAACGGGCGACTTTGAGTCCCAAATTTCCGGGCGAAAGGCGACCCACCGCCGCAAGTAGAGAATATGACGCAACAACCCGATCACGCTGGGCTGTCACCAACGCCACACGCGCATTTAGCAGTGTCTGTTGGGCGTTGAGCACGTCCAAGGTGGTTCTTTGGCCCACTTTAGCTTCCTCACGGACGCCGTTTAATGCAATTTCAGATGCAGAAACTTGAGACTGCGCTGATTCAACCACCGCTTTCGAATTGGAAAGAATGCCCCAAGAGGAAACCACAGCAGCGCGTACTTGCTCCCTCTGGTAGTCCGTTTGCAACTCCTGCTGGCCCGCCTGCTCCTTCGCCTGTCGCACAGACGCTGTCGTCAAACCGCCATCGTACAACGGCACGGAGATGGACCCGATGATAGACGAAACCCAACTACGCCCGCCTGCAACACTGTTTCCGTCATAGCTGCGGGTGACAGATCCGGTCAGATTAACACTAGGATAAAGCGACCCTTCAATAACTTTAACGTTCAAATTCGCCGAATCAACGCCATGCAGCGACGCCTGAATGGCCGGATGTTCTCTTTGCGAAATCGCAATTGCGTCATTGAGAGATTTGGGAACCCCAGCACTCGCCGGCTTAACGGGCTCAAGCTTTGTCGGTTGACGGCCAACCACCAAACGATAGTTCGCCATGCTCGTTTTCAGGTTTGATTCTGCAACGAGCGAGTCCGACTGGCCTTTGGCCTGTCCGGCTTCAGCCTGCGCCACGTCTGTGCGTGTCACTTCGCCGACTTTGAACCGATCACGGGTCTGGCGAAGCTGCTCCTGCAAAACCTCGACGTTGTTTTTTTGCAAGTTGAAGATCGCTGTGTCACGCAAAACGTTCATGTAGTAGGTGACAGAATCTTGGAATACATTTTGCTCAGTATTGCGCAACGTTTCTCTCTGGGCTAAAACACCGGATTCAGCCTGCCTTACCGAGTTATCAGTCCGGTTTCCGTTCCAAAGATTTTGCTGAACAGTCAATCCGACGCTGCGTGGAACTGTATCGCTCGTTGAGTTGATACCGCCCGCCCCCGTTGGTGTGTGAGCTTCAACATGCTGGAGTCCGGCTTGACCCTGCAAGGTCACTGTCGGGCGATAACCGGACGTGGCCTTGGGAATATTTTCATCAATTGCGCGGGTTGCAGCCCTCTGCGCATTAAGATTAGCGTTGTTTTGATACGCGGAAGATAAAGCGCTCTGTAAGGTTTCTGCATGCAGCGTACCGCCATAGAAGCAGGACGCCGAAAGCAGCAAACCAGCAAAACGCCTCGAAAATGCAACGCGACCAGTCATCACCTAACCCCAAAAATAATATTCCGGCTAACCGCAAAGCCAACTTGGTGAAAAACACGACAAGTTACGCGCGCAAGCCTGAATAAACACAAGTTAACGCAACGCAGGCCAAGGCCTTACACCCAAACAAAAGTTATACATTAACTTTTATCACATTTTTTTTTGCTCGTTCGGCATAAAACCGAACGGTACAGTTCAAATACCATGCAGTGTTTAAAAAGCAAAGTCCACAACGCGCTCAAATTCGCGCAAAAAAGGTGCGGACGCGTCAAACAGACTCCGCGTGCTGAACGTGTCGCCGTTTCGCTCGAATATGCACGCTTTTCCAGATCTACCTTGCCCGACGATTGCAACAAGACGTCCGCCTTTGCCCAACTGCGCCAACAGCGACGGCGAAACGTAATCAACAGATCCATTAATTAAAATCGCGCTGAACGGAGCATGTGACGCAACACCTTCATTCAAAGGCCCGGTGACCGCGTCGATGCCTGATGCGTCAATCGAAGACTCAGGCGTAACATTTTCTAGCATTGTGACATGCACGCCCATACGCTCCATGATAGCGCGGCTGTATCCACTGCCCCCTGCAATATCGAGAACTTTGTCGCCTTCGCGCAGCTCTAACGCTTGGATAAGCTTTGCAGCCACCATTGGGCTTAGCAAAAAGCGCCCTGTTCCAACTTCAATTTCACGATCGACATATGCCACTGATTGGGCAGATCGTGGCACAAAACTCTCACGCGGCACCGCATAGAGCGCGTCCAGTAGCGCAGGGTTAGACACTTCGTTGGTTCTGATTTGACCATCCACCATCATTTGCCGTTGAGTTTCAGCGATCATGGTATCAACCCGCAGTTTGGTGGCGTTGGCAGGTGCCAACGGCGCGTACAGAAGACAATTTTGATGGAGGCCTCGGAGGGAATCGAACCCCCATACAAGGATTTGCAGTCCTCTGCGTAGCCATTCCGCCACGAGGCCTCAACAAAAACGCCATGCAACGCACAACGGACTCATGCCTATACCGATACCTAGCCGTGCCTGCAACATATTTGGTCTCTCTTTCCCGATGATTTCTCGCTTGCCTAATGGTGGCGCGTCGGTTATTGCAATCGCACCGTCGCATCCTGATTATTGGGGGATAGTTCAACGGTAGAACTACCGACTCTGACTCGGTCAATCTTGGTTCGAATCCAGGTCCCCCAGCCACTTCATTCATTGTCAATAAGATCAATGACTTAGATTAAATTTAATTGAACGCTCGTAGCAGTTCCCCGTAGCAAATTTGATCCTGTTCAACTGATTGCTGTCTAGGTGTTGGAAGTGTCTCAATTTAAAATTTGCGTCAGTGGTACCGAAGCCGGATAGATTCGACTGCGTTGGCAACGGACCGCAGCGTGGACGACGGCTACTAACTAAGCTTGACTACTCGTGGTAAAACAGTGGTTGCAGGCATTGAACCGGGCCTTGGTTTCATACAACTTAATGGAAATATTATTTACCGGACCGTAGACGCAGCATGGTGGGCTGGGACCACCTTTCACAGGTTTGGCCTCAGCGCGGGTTTGCTAACACAGCGTTGATTTTATTTCGCCCATCGTCTGAGAACTAACCTCACCGCATTTCCCTATGAAATATCAAATAACGCCGCAAGCGACCTGACTGAGCGGTTATCTACAATATTTGCTTCCCATAGTCGACAGGGTCCATCCAATCATCGTTGGGATTGGACGCATATTTGTCTTCTATAGTTGTCGGCATCGCCTTGATTTTCTCCGACAATAGAATCCGATCGACAATATCAATTGTCTTATACATCGCGGCAAATATGTGAGCCCATGATGCGCAATTTATCGCCGCATCTTTAAGGAATACAAAGTCCAAATCTTCCATTTTTACCGTAAGCGGATCAGCTCGGTGGATGCCGTTATTGTGAAATGTATTCCTAATGTAACCGATCGCGGGCAACACATCGCGCGAATGATCGTCCTTAATGCCAACAGTTGAAATTAAGCAATTGGTCATGCTTCCAAACCCCATGCGGGGTTTGTAAAGCTTCAATGCGCGGAGTAAATTCTGAAATAGTGAGTCGATCTTGAAAT
>JAYVYB010000142.1:0-3247 GCA_043784625.1 Methylovirgula sp. | reverse complement strand
TTGTCTTTCATCAGGTACCGGATGGCTTCAGAGGCGATATACATGTCGTTTCGCACGTTGCCGATTTGCGCCAGAGGCACTTTTGTCAACGAACCTGCGCTTTCAACCTGCGTTGAGATATCGCGCACCAAAGCGGCCAGCGAAGGATAGGTACCTTCACTGATTTTGCGCAGCGAGATGTATTGGGTTACAGCCGGGCGTGGATTGCCGATGATGTTAAATCCGGCGGCCTTTCCTTCGATGATGACTGACGCCTCCTTTGCCGCTGCGGAAAATGCCGCGACATGATTGGGAGCCGGTGCGCGGTTCAGCGCATATGTCACCGGCACGGTTCCGATCAGGATCAGCATGATCAACCCCATGCCTTTTTGGCCATCATTGGAGCCGTGGAAAAATGATACTGCGGTGCAGGTAAATACCAGCAACATGCGGATCGGCCATGGTGGCGGCTGATCGCCTTTTGGCTCGGCAAACAATGCCGGGACCCGCACTGTTGCTTTCATCAGCAACAACAAAAGCGCGGCGCACACGAAGCCAAACAGAGGTGATAACAGCAGCGAATATCCAATTTCGACCGCCTTGGACCAATCAACGCCTGATGTTCCGTTGCCGCCGTTGAGCAGCGAGTTAGCAATACCCACGCCGATGATTGAGCCAATCAGGGTATGCGAGCTGGACGCCGGGAGGCCGAGCCACCAGGTGCCGAGATTCCACAGGATCGCCGCGATTAACAGCGCGAACACCATGGCAAAACCAGCGCCGGAACCAACCTGCAAGATCAACTCAACCGGCAGCAGCGAGATGATGCCGTAGGCAACAATGCCGCTGGATGTCAAAACGCCCAGAAAGTTGAAAAAGCCTGACCACAAAACTGCAACATTGGCCGGCATCGAGTGGGTGTAGATAACTGTGGCGACAGCATTGGCGGTATCGTGAAAACCATTCACAAACTCAAATCCAAGCGCAATCAATAGCGCCACGATCAGGAGCAAAAAGGGAGCCAGCGACGTGACCGGCATTCCCGACGCCTGCACATCAGAATAGAGGCTGTAAGCTGTGAAAAACAGGCCGACAGCCATCAGGCTGCCAAAAATCACCCAAGTGAGTATGCCCGTCTCGTGATCGAGCTTCGGCCTTTGAACCGGAGCGCTGCCCGCTCCCATCCCCAAGATTGCATCTGTCATTTGAAGTCCCCCTTACCAAAGAATACCATCGCGATATAATTTGGCTTGGGTGACACGCGTGTAACTTGGTTAACCTTGGAGGTCCCCGGCCTTAGGGCTTCAGCTACTTGCGCAAGACGATATGTGTGGCATAGCCGCCAAAATAGTGTTTCTGCGCAAAGGTGAGGCCGCTTTGCCGCGCCAGCGCCGCCGCCTCGGCGGGCAGTTCTGCGCGCGGGTGCACCGCAAACCAGCCGAGCCACGTGCGCAGCGCGGCGCGAAACCAGCGCGGTAAACCGCCCTGCTCGCCAAAATCCACGATGTGCAATTCGCCGCCCTCGGCCAGATGCGCAACGGCGTGGGCCAGCACCGCACGCCATTGCGGGATCATCGAAAGGGAATAGGAAATGAATATTCTGTTGAAAGTAGTCCGTCCAAAAAGCGTTTGCGGCGCAAAGTCTGTTGCGTCAGCTTGAGCCAGTTTAACCCGATCTGACAAGCCAGAGCCCTTTACCTTCTCTTGTGCTGTTTGTAACATTTCAGATGAAATATCAATGCCATAGCATTGTGCCTTTGGATAGGCATCCGCCACCTTGACCAAGTTGCGGCCGGTGCCGCAGCCTATTTCTAAAACGGCCGTTTCGCCGCGTAGATTAAGATCGGATATCACCCTGTCACGGCCAAGCAAATAGGGTTTTCGCGTGACGTCGTAAATGTAGCGCTGATAGCGATACATCTTATCCATCAAAAAAGCTGCGTCGCTCATTCGGCGTCTTTCAAGATATAAAGGTGAAATCCGCCATAAACTGAAGAGCGGTCACGGGCCGTTAAGGCGCGGCAGGCCGCCTCGTCATATCGCCAGCGGTTGAGGATTTCCTGCGGTATCCGCCCCGGTAGCAAGGTGGGTTCGGCCGCAGTGCGGAAGATTACTCGGGCGCCGGGCTTGGCGGTTCGGGTGATTTCGCTCCAAAGCGTGGTCAAGTCCGCATCATTCATCCAGTCTTGCGCATCAAGTAGCACGTAGCGGTCAAGGCTGGCGGCATCGCTGTTGCCCAAATAGGCTGTGAAGGATTGATGCAACACTTCCACGCGCGGAGCCCTTGCGCGCACAACATCAAAATTTTTGGCTTGCAAATAGGGCGGCAAGGCGGCATTCGCCGTTTTGGCATAAGCGCGCCCGAAGGCCTGGGCCGCAAAGTAGTTGTCCTGAATGTCAAAATCGCACGCCAGACGCTCTAATCTCGCCCGCAAAACGGTGTTAATGCCGCCGGGCGCTGACCCGGCCAGAGCATGATATTGCGCCGGAGGAATCCCAAGGCCGAATAATGACGCCGGTTGGCTGGTGAGCCAGCGGACAAAGCGCTGATCTAAAATCGGGGCGATGTGGGTTTCAAAAATGGCACGCTGCTGAGCCGGCGAGGTCGCGGCCAGCATTTTGCGCGGATCCCGGCCATAGAGACGACCAAGCCAATGCGTCAGGCCAATGAAATTGCCAAGTAAACCGTAAGTATAGAGGTTTTTACTGAATATGGACAAGCGCCGCCGTCCGCGCCAATTCCGGGCCTCCCAAAATTTGCGTGACGTGTCACTGAGATGCGGATGCAGCGCCTTGTAATAGAGAGCTTCATTTTCCCGACTGTCTGCCGCTCCAAAAAATTGGTGGAAGCTGGCGTGGTCGGGCATGTTTCGCGCGGCGCAGAGCTTGAGCTTGTTGAGTTCGATATGGGCACCGTTCAGGTCCAGCGCGGTGACCTTTCCCGGATTTGCCACCAGATACGACAAGATATTGCATCCGCCCGAGGCAATAGCCACAATATGTTGCCCCGGCTCGATCGCCATCGCTTCCATGTCAATGATCGGGTCTTCCCAAATTTGAGGATAGACCAATCCGCGAAAAGCAAAAGTGAACGCCCGTTCTAACAGGCCGGTTTTGCTGAGCTTTTGGGCGCGGTGGACGGCAGAAGCGAGATTGGAACTGGTTTGCTGGGGTAATCCCCCCTGTAAATAAAGGGCTTCAAAAGTAGAATTTTCTCGCCATTATGAACGAGGAGATTTTGATGAAGACGAGCAGATATACCGAGCCA
>JAYVYB010000141.1:0-4493 GCA_043784625.1 Methylovirgula sp. | reverse complement strand
CAGCGCAGCTCCGCGATAGGCCCAAGGCATCTGGCTGATCATGAAGCTTTGCGCCGGATAGGGAAAATAGCCGGTGCCCTGTCCAATCCAGATCAGGCCTAGCAAGGCTGCAAGGCAACCGCCGATAAATATAATGCGTTTCATGGGTTTTCTTTCGCTGTCTTTACAATTACATACGTCAGGCAGCGGTTTTGGATCTAATCACCCACCACTTCAATGTCCAGCATATGCCCGCCGCGATCCCGCTTGGTTTCGAGATAGCCGCGATTTTGCGCGGTTTGGCGTCCTTGAATTGCGAGCGTCGCCGTAACTTGCAGCCCAGCTGCCACCAGCGCTGCCACTTTTGCCGGATTATTGGTCATCAATTGAATGCGCGCCGCGCCCAAAAGCTGCAACATCCGCGCGGCAAAACCAAAATGCCGCTCATCATGTTCAAAGCCCAGCACCTCATCGGCATCAAATGTGTCCAGCCCTTCGGCTTGCAGAGCGTAGGCGCGCATTTTATTGCCAATTCCCGTGCCGCGCCCTTCCTGATCAAGATAGAGGATGATACCGCCTTTACCCGCGGCCATCGCCTTGGCGGTTTCGCGCAATTGGTCGCCGCAATCGCATTTCAGCGAGCCAAACAGGTCACCCGTGAGGCAGGCGGAATGCAGCCGCACAGTAACTGACGCGCTCAAATCCGGCTGGCCGATGATGATCGCAACTTGATCGCGCAGGCCCTCGCCGCCGCGAAACACCACAAACTCGGAACTTGCCCCTTCAAGCGGCACCGGAGCCCGGGAGATAATATGCAGGTTTTGGGTCTGCGCCGCCCGATAAGCTGGGATTGCACTCATGTCGCAAATCAGATCATTGCCGCTGTGTGTAGCAGGCGAGATGATCAAGGCGGGCAAGGTCAGCGCCAG
The DNA here is from genome assembly GCA_043784625.1 of Methylovirgula sp. Lineage (GTDB taxonomy): Bacteria > Pseudomonadota > Alphaproteobacteria > Rhizobiales > Beijerinckiaceae > JANXSV01. The sequence goes on along the minus strand of JAYVYB010000141.1, from coordinate 3,585 downwards.
TTTGGCCAAATCAAGCGCGGCAACTTCCGTCTCGCTCGCAGCTAAAAAGGTCGGTGCTTCAATCAAAGCGCGGCTCAGGCTCAAGTTTTGCAGACGCTGAAGCGAAAGGCCCGCGCAAGGCAAGCCGCCGCCGCGTGGCAGATTTTGTCCCAAAAACCGCAATCGCGCGCCGCTCAAGACCAACTTGGCCTCTGCGGTAACCTTTAGGTCTGCCGCTTCAATGCCCTGCAAGCGCCATTGCGCGGCCCCGGCGCGCAAAACCACCGCGCGTCCGGCGCGAAGCTCGCTGATGGCGCGTTCCACTGCAACAAGGTCTGAAGGGTTTGGCAATCTAAAATCCAAAAGGGTGGTGTGCGGTCGCAAAGCCTGCAATTGGGGCAAGCGCTCCAAAGTTGCAAGAGGGACTTTAGAAAGCCACCCTTGCGTTTTTGACAATATCGGCAATTATTTTAGCTGAAGCGGGCCAATCCGGCAATTTTTGCCCTTCTTGCCAGCTCTTGTCAGCAATTTTGGCACGCAGCGCCGGAGACTCGAACAGCATTTTCAAAGCCTGTTTTAACGCAGGCGCAGCGGCAGGGGGCACCTTCAATCCGGCACCATCGGGCACAGTTTGCGCCGCCGCACCGCCCGTTGTGCACACAATCGGCAATCCGCGCGCCATCGCTTCGGCTAAAGCCATGCCGTATCCTTCAAACAGGCTCGGCATCAGAAAAACATCCGAATGGTGATAAAGCTCGTCCAGCGCCGCAGCGGGCATTTCGTCGCGCAGTGTAATGCGCTGCGCCAGCGGTGACGCCTGAATTTTGCCAATGAGCCGCTGCGCAAAAGGCGCATCCAAGCTCTGGCTGCCCGCAATGGTCAGGTGCCAGTCAAACTGCTGCAATTCAGCCAGAGCCTCAAGCAGAAATTCGTAGCCCTTCCTTGCAATGAGGGACCCGACACACAGCAGTTGAACGCAGGCCTTGCCGCCGCTGCCCACGGCCCGTTTTGCTGCCGCCGTGCCCGGCACTGCAACTGCAAGCTTGTCTGCCGGAACGCTAAAATCCCGCACCAACTGCGCCGCCGTATATGGGCTGGACACCACGATGGCTTTGGCAAGTGACAGTGCCATGCGCTCGGTTTCATCGCAGCTGCGCGCCGCGTCGCCCGCCAAACCGAGCTCGGCGCTCAACGGGTGATGCACCAGCGCCACAACCGGCGCGGCGATGGTTTGAATGAGCGATGATGACAGGCAGGAATAGCCCAAACTATCCACCAGCAAAACCTGATCACGGGGCACATGCGCCATAAGCCGCGCGGCGTCATCCATATCGGTTGCAGGGCCTTGAGGCAGGCTTGCAGGCAATTGCAAATGGCGCGCATCAATGCCAAACGCCGGCATCAGGCTGAGCATCTGGCGGTTATACCCGTAGCCGCCATTGCGGATGTTGATGTTTCCCGGAATGGCAAAAACAGCGCGCATGCCGTTACACCAGCGTATTTAAAAACGCGGTCAAATCCGACGTAACAAAATCCACTTCCGGATTTTTCAAATCTTCCTCGGACCCCATGCTGCGGTCGCCTTCATCGCGGTGGTCGACAGCGCCGGTTTGCGGAATGACCAAAACCGTTTTCATACCCACCGCGTGCGGCACAGTGAGATTTTTGACGATGTCCTCAAACATGGCGGCCGACTTCGGGTTGACATCATGCTTCTTGAAAAACCGCTCATAGGTAACAGCGTGCGGTTTTGGCACCAATTCAGCCGCAACAATATCAAAGATGCCGTCAAAATGATGAATTATATCCAGCGCCGAAGCCGTTTCATGGGCGTGGTAATGCGAACCATTGGTGAAAACCAGCTTGCGCCCGGGCAAGGCCGCCAAAACTGCACCCAGCGCATGGTTTGGCAACAGCGAGCTGCGGTCAATTTTATGCACAAAATCCAGAAACTCATGCGGATCAACGCTGTGGCGCTGCATCAAACCGGACAGGGACGTGCCATATTCGTGATAATAGGCCTTCTGCATGGCGCGCGCCGCCACACGGTCCAGCGCAAAGCGCGTGGCAATGTAGCTGGTAATCCGCTCGTCAATTTTAGGCCATAAATCCGCATGCGGCGGATATAGCGTGTTGTCGAGGTCGAATACCCAGGTATCCACATGCGCAAAGGCAGGTTTTACGGTTTTCAACGGGTGATCAGCGTCCCTGCGCCAAGGTCGGTTAACAGTTCCACCAGCACCGCGTGCGGCACCTTACCGTCGAGAATAACCACGCCTTCCACGCCCTGTTCCAGCGCATAGATGCAGGTTTCCACCTTCGGAATCATGCCTCCGGTGATGGTGCCATCGGCGATCAGCCCGTGGATTTCCGAAACCTTCAGTTCTTTGATCAGGTTTTTGTTTTTGTCGAGCACGCCGGGCACATCGGTGAGCAGCAACAGCCGCTTGGCCTTCAGCGCGCCGGCAATAGCTCCGGCAAATGTATCTGCGTTCACATTGTAGGTTTCACCATCCTTGCCCTGCGCCACCGGAGCCAGCACCGGAATCAGCTCGCGGCCCAACACCTGCTCCAGCACAGTGGCGTCCACCTTATCCGGTTCACCGACAAACCCCAGATCAATATGCTGCTCGATGTTTGAATCAGGGTCGCGCACGGTGCGGCCCACCTTTTTGGCGGTGACCATGTTGCCATCTTTGCCACACAGGCCGATGGCGCGACCGCCCTCGCGGTTGATGGTGCCAACAATCTGCTTGTTGATGGAACCGGCCAGTACCATCTCGACAATTTCAACCGTCGCCTTGTCGGTGATGCGCAAGCCGCCGGAAAATTCGCTCTTGATGCCAAGCTTGGCCAGCATCGCGCCAATTTGCGGCCCGCCGCCATGCACCACAACCGGGTTCACGCCGGATTGTTCCAGCAAAACCATGTCCTTGGCAAAATCGCGTGCCACCTTTTCGTCACCCATGGCGTGGCCGCCATATTTCACCACAATGATGCTGTCATCATAGCGCAGCATATGCGGCAACGCGTTGATGAGGATGGAGGCAACGTCGTGGGGATCGGGCTTAGATGAATCTGACATGAGTCCGCAAAGGTTTGAGCAAGAACTGGGCAGGCGAAGTTAGATCGGTTCTAGCCGATGCGCGGGACATGCTCAAATGGAAAGTGGAGAATTTGGTTTGGTGTTGATCCACCGCAGACGACTTCTATAAAATTTCGACTTGAATCTAATAAATTAGGCTAGCTTAAGAGACTCACTAACACCGAAGATCGTGGTAGACTTGTGGAAAACATAACAAAAAATTTCGTTGCTTTGTCAGCCGCAGTGACCATATTTTCAATCGCCTTGGCTATGGCATTTTTATTGTCATATCTATCTGTATTTGATTGGAATTTAATTTGGATTATTGAATACACAGACCTCTTAAAGTTTGGAGCGATTGGTATCGGATTGGTTTCCGGATCAATTTTTCCGCTATACGGAGCTCTTGGTGCTGTAAATAATTGGCGGTCTCAAATCTGAAGTGCACCACCAAGTTTTGATAGCTCTTCCATAAAGACTTCCTCTGGCGTTTGGAAGCCCAACACTGCGCGTGGCCTTAT
>JAYVYB010000140.1:0-7293 GCA_043784625.1 Methylovirgula sp. | reverse complement strand
TTGAAATATTCGGTGATTTTCACCGGCATCGCTTTATTTATCTTCGGAGCCGTCAAAGGCAAACTCACCGGCATCAATATCTTCAAATCCGCCGCGCAGACCTTGCTGGTTGGCGGGCTGGCCGCTGGCGCCGCATTCTACCTCGCGTCTTTGTTCGGGTAGAAATTGTCAATGGATTTGCGCTAATTTGCACGGATGAACTTTAAACCCATTCACGCTGCGTTATCCGTAAATGCACTTGGCCTGATGAGCGGCACTTCGATGGATGGCGTCGATGTCGCCCATCTCATCACCAATGGCGAAAACCATATCGTGTTTGGACCCACGAGCTTTCTGCCTTACAGCGATGCAGATCGTTCGCTGCTACGCGCGGCAATCCAGGCGGCAAAAGGCTTGACCAGCCGCACGGCCCGCCCGGACCCTATCGCGGCAGCTGAAAACCTGATTGATCAGCGCCATATTGAAGCGGTACGGGCCTTCCGGGTTGCCAATCCGGACGCGCAAATAGACCTTATTGGTTTCCATGGACAAACTATTCTACATCGTCCGGAACAGCGCCTCACAGTGCAGATCGGGCGCGGGCAAAGTCTTGCAGACGCCCTGCAAACCCCTGTCATTTATGACATGCGCGCTGCTGATGTTGCCGCAGGCGGGCAGGGCGCGCCGCTGGTGCCGGTGTTCCACCGCGCTCTGGTTCAGGCGGCTAACTTGGGCGATAATATTGCCTTGCTTAATATCGGTGGCGTTGCCAACATCACCTATTTGCAAACGCCGGATGCAGAGCCCATGGCCTGTGATACCGGCCCCGGCAATGCGTTGCTCGACGATTTGATGTTACAACGCACCGGCGTCGCTATGGACAGGGATGGCGGCACAGCCGCCACCGGCACAGTCAACGAGATGGTTTTGGCTCAATATCTGGGTGATTCATTCTTTGAACTCCCCGCGCCTAAGTCTTTGGATCGAAACGCCTTTGATGTCAGCATGGTGGAGGATTTAACGACACAGGATGCGGCTGCAACCCTCACCGCTTTCACAGCGCAGTCCATTGCCAAGTTATTGCCGCATCTGCCCGGGCGCTTGAGCGAACTCATCATTTGCGGCGGTGGTGCGCGCAACCCGACCTTGACTCAGTTTATCCGCGACGCGCTACAATGCACTGTTTCAACAGCCGAAAAATACGGATGGTCTGCAGACGCGCTTGAGGCGCAAGCCTTTGCCTATCTCGCGGTGCGCAGCTTGCGCGGACTGGATTTGACCTTCCCCAACACAACCGGCGTGGCCAAAGCTATGAGCGGCGGCGTATTGGTGAACCCCGCCGCCTCTCAAACACCGGCTTAAAAGCCTACCGCTTGCGGGTGCCGATGCTCTGGCGTGTTGGCTGGCCCAAGCGGCGATCAAGATAGGTGCCCACTTCGGTAATCAGCGGCTCGATGCGATCTTCGAAAAAGTGATTAGCTCCTTCGATCACCGCATGTTCGATCAAAATGCCCTTTTGGGTTTTCAGCTTTTCAATCAGCGCCGTTACTTCTTTGAGCGGCGCAACGCGGTCTTGATCACCGTGGATAAACAAACCCGAAGACGGGCAGGGCGCCAAAAACGAGAAATCATAACGGTTGGCCGGCGGCGCAACAGAGATAAAGCCTTCAATTTCCGGTCGGCGCATCAGCAGCTGCATACCAATCCAGGAACCGAACTGCACACCGGCAATCCAGCAGGAGCGCGCTTCAGGCGAAATCGTCTGCGCCCAATCCAGTGCCGACGCGGCATCGGAGAGTTCGCCGATGCCATGATCAAAATTGCCTTGCGAGCGCCCGACACCGCGAAAATTAAACCGCAAAACCGAGAAACCGCGCTCTGCAAAGGCGTAATACATATTGTAGACAATTTGATTGTTCATCGTGCCGCCAAACTGCGGATGCGGATGAAGAATAATAGCTATCGGCGCGCCGCGTTGCTTTGCAGGGTGATAACGTCCCTCTAACCGGCCGGCTGGACCGGTAAAAATTACTTCAGGCATTCTATCCCCTTTGACGCACTTGAATGATGCTGTCAGCGCGTAATTTTGCCCGCTTGACAGGTGAGAGCGCCGCGCACTAAATGACTTAGAACAATTCTAAGCGACTTAGAACAATTCTAAACTATTGACGTTGAGTGACGCTTCTCGTGAAATCTGTCGGCCTTTTAGCACAGGTTGTCAGGTAAATTGCAAGCATTCCGTGAAGTGAAATCCCTGTCCAGCCTGTTGGACACAAAGTTGAGATTTTCCTGCCCGCTTAAAAGGCCACCTTAGAGATGACATCGCCCCGGCGCATATACCTTGATTATAACGCATCAGCGCCCGTCCTGCCGATGGTGCGCGACGCGATGGTAAATGCGTTGGCGCTCGGCAATCCCTCATCTGTGCATTTTGAGGGGCGCGCCGCCCGTGCCGCAGTTGAGAAAGCCCGCGATCAAGTCGCTTCGCTGGTCGGCGGGCTAACCAAAAACGTGATTTTCACGTCAGGCGGCACGGAAGCTGCGAATTTGGCGCTCACCCCAAATATTCGCCTAGGCTCGGATAAGTCCGGGTTCAGCCGTCTCGGCATATGTGCCGTTGAGCATCCGTGCGTTTTGCATGGACATCGCTTTCCTTCCGAAGCTGTTACCATTCTGCCGGTGAATTCACACGGACGCCTAAATCTCGTCGCTCTGCAGGAGTGGCTCGCTGCCTCGCCCGCAAAGCCAATTGTTGCCCTGCAATATGCCAATAATGAAACGGGCATTGTCCAGCCCGTTCGTGAGGCGGCGGAGCTTGTGCACGCCGCTGGCGGAATTCTGGTCTGCGACGCGGTTCAGGCAGCAGGCAAGGTGCCACTGTCTTTTGCGTGCGGAGCTGACGTCTTTTTGCTTTCAGCCCACAAGTTTGGCGGGCCAAAGGGGGCTGGCGCTGTCGTTTTGGCGTCTGAGCGTCTTTTTATCGCGTCGCCGCACATTGCCGGGGGTGGTCAGGAAAATGGTCGCCGCGCCGGAACGCAAAATGTCGCGGCAATTGTCGGTTTTGGCGCGGCGGCGGAAAATATGTCGCAAATTCCAGCGTTGAGGCAATCCTTCGTTGAAGCGATTTTGCGCCATGCGCCGGATGTTGTGTTTTTTGGCGATGCTGGTCTTTCTGGCGATGAAGCTCCCCACTTGCCAAATACGCTGTGTTTCGCTGTTCCCGGCACCAGTGCAGAAACGCTGCTGATCGCCTTTGATATGGCTGGAATTTCGCTCTCCAGCGGGTCGGCGTGTTCATCGGGAAAGGTTGCGGCATCGCATGTGCTGCGGGCGATGCTCGTGCCGGAAGGCCTGAGCAAAGCGGCGCTGCGTCTCAGCTTTGGCTGGGCCACCACGGCGGAAGATGTCAGCGGATTTGAGACCGCCTTTGCCAAAATCATGGAAAAAGCAAATGCCAGAAAACAAACACAGGCTGCGTAATCACTGGAAATTTGTATAAAAACCTATATGTAACAGCAATGACCCTCGGCTTTTGAACCGGCAGGTTAGGAGATATTATGGCAGCGGTACAAGAAACCGTCGATCAGGTTAAGTCCATCGACGTCAGCGAATATAAATATGGCTTCGTTTCGGACATCGAGTCCGAACTCGCGCCCAAAGGCCTGAGCGAAGATATTGTCCGCTACATTTCGGCCAAAAAGAACGAACCGTCTTGGTTGTTGGAGTGGCGTCTGGACGCTTATCGCCGCTGGCTGACCATGCAGGAACCAACTTGGGCCCGTGTCAATTATCCCAAGATCGACTTTCAGGACCTGTATTACTATTCACAGCCAAAAAGCATGGCTGGCCCAAAGTCTCTGGATGAAGTCGATCCCGAATTGCTCCGCGTTTATGAAAAGCTCGGTATTCCGCTGTTTGAGCAGGAAATTCTCGCGGGCGTAGAGCGGCCAAAGGTTGCCGTTGACGCCGTGTTTGACTCTGTTTCGGTTGCCACCACCTTTAAGGCTGAGTTGGCCAAAGTTGGCGTGATATTCTGTTCGTTCTCAGAAGCCGTGCATAACCATCCGGATTTGGTGAGGCAATATCTCGGCACGGTCATTCCGGTCACAGATAATTATTATGCGACGCTTAATTCCGCTGTGTTTTCCGACGGGTCATTCGTTTACGTTCCTCCGGGCGTGCGCTGCCCGATGGAGCTGTCCACCTATTTCCGCATCAATGAGAAAAACACCGGGCAGTTTGAACGCACGCTGATCATCGCCGATAAGGGTGCTTATGTGTCCTATCTTGAGGGCTGCACCGCTCCCAAGCGGGATGAAAACCAGCTGCATGCCGCCGTGGTTGAATTGGTGACGCTGGAAAGCGCCGAAATCAAATATTCCACCGTGCAAAATTGGTATCCCGGCGACGCGGAAGGCAAGGGCGGAATTTATAACTTTGTCACCAAGCGCGGAGATTGCCGTGGCGACAATTCGAAAATCTCGTGGACGCAGGTCGAAACCGGTTCCGCCATCACCTGGAAATATCCGAGCTGCATTTTGCGCGGCGACAATTCGCGTGGCGAGTTTTACTCGATTGCCATTTCCAACGGCTATCAGCAGGTTGATAGCGGCACCAAGATGATCCATCTGGGCAAAAATACCTCCAGCCGCATCATCTCCAAGGGCATTGCCGCCGGCCACAGCGACAACACCTATCGCGGTCAGGTCTCGGCGCATCGCAAAGCCACCAATGCTCGCAATTTCACCAATTGCGACAGCTTGCTCATCGGCAACAAATGCGGCGCGCATACGGTGCCATACATCGAAAGCAATAACGCCTCCGCCACCTTCGAGCACGAGGCCACAACCTCGAAAATCTCGGAAGACCAGTTGTTCTATTGCTTGCAGCGCGGCCTTGATGCTGAAGAAGCCACGGCGCTGATCGTCAACGGCTTTGTTCGTGATGTGCTGCAACAATTGCCGATGGAATTCGCGGTTGAGGCGCAAAAGCTCATCGCCATCTCGCTCGAAGGGAGCGTGGGATGAATATGTTCCTATTCGGGGGAGTGGCGCGCGCGTTCCCTCTCCCCATGAATGGGGAGAGGGAACGGGTGAGGGGCTTCACAGCTCTGTCAGAATTGCCCCTCACCCCAACCCTCTCCCCGCAAGCGGGGCGAGGGGGCGTTGCAACGCAGACTTCAATTTATAATAGCAATCAAAAGAGCCGCCAATGGTCGAATTAGCTGAAGAAGGCACCCTCACCGACGACCGCATCGAGCGGAAGGTTGCCGCCTATCGCCGCTATTTGCGCATCCTGAAAAGCCTTCAGCATGATGAAGAATTCAAGGACGACATTGAAACGCTGGTGTTCCTCTATGGCGACACGGCGCAAATTCACGCCAACAGTGACGATCGCACCTATTTCCTAGCCACAATCGAATATCGTAACAGCTGTATTTGCCTGCATTTGCGCCGCGCCGCTGCGGCGGATGCCGCCCATGTGGACCGGCAATATGCCTGCTCGCTCTCGCTGGTTGATGGCACCGAGGAAGAGTTGCTGCTGGATGAGGTCTACGAGCAATTCGGCGCGATCTTGAAAACGGCTTATGAAGTGGAAGAAGAAATTACCCTCGAACGTCACCCCGGGCGTTGAGATGCGTGAGATCATCGGAAACTTTGCAACAAAACCAAATGTTATGAGAACGCATGAACACTGAACCTCAATCCACCAACCCGATCGAAATTATGAGCAACGTTGCCGAAGGCTTCGCGTTTGGCAATTTCATGGATTTGCCACTGGCGGACACGCTCAAGTCATCCAGCCTGGACTTTTCCGCGCCAAGCTTGAGCGCCATTGATAGCTATTTATTGGGCGTCCACGAGTCGCTGCCCAAGGCTAAATCTGGCGCGCGCAACATCTCGACGCTGCCAAGTGCCAGCCAGCAGGCGCTGGTGCTGCGCATCGGTGCTTATGTCGGCGAAGTGATCCGTCGCTCTGCCGAGCCGGACACCTATCGTTGGCTGACCCATGCCGAGACCGTTGCCCGTTTTCCAGAACATCAGGCCACACTTGGACGTCAGCCCACACTTCTCACCGCCTATGCCATTGCCACCGCGGACGGGCAGATTTTGCTCCCCCTCAACAGGGTGTTCAAGGCGCTCGCCGATGGTCCAGTAAATTCCACGCTTGAATTCGCCAAAACCGTCTCGCAAGCAGTCGCCAGTTAAACCCGGAAAAAGATAATGCTCACCGTAAAAAACCTCCACGTCGAAATCGACGGCAAGAAAATCCTCAATGGCCTCAACCTCACCGTTAAATCCGGGGAAGTTGCCGCCATCATGGGGCCGAACGGCTCCGGCAAATCGACGCTGTCCTATGTCATCGCAGGCCGCTCTGATTACGAGGTTACCGGCGGCGAGGTCTGGCTTAACGGTGTGAACTTGCTCGAACTTGAGCCGCATGAGCGCGCCGCAGCCGGCTTGTTTTTGGCGTTCCAATATCCGCTGGAAATTCCGGGCGTTGCCACCATGACCTTCCTCAAAGCGGCAATGAACGCCCAGCGTAAGGCTCGTGAAGAGGCGCCCTTGTCCACACCAGACTTCATGCGCCATGTGCGCGAGGCGTCTGCCAAGCTTGGCATCAACCAGGACATGCTGAAGCGCCCGCTGAATGTTGGCTTTTCCGGCGGCGAGAAAAAGCGCATGGAAATCCTGCAAATGGCATTGCTTGCGCCCAAATTTGCCATTCTCGATGAAACCGACTCCGGTCTGGATATCGATGCGTTGCGTGTTGTGGCAGAGGGCGTTAACGCCCTGCGCGCGCCCGATCGCGGCTTTCTAGTCATCACCCATTATCAGCGCCTGCTTGATTACATTGTGCCGGACACCGTTCACGTCATGTCCAAGGGCGAGATCGTCAAAACCGGCGGCCCGGAGCTGGCGCATGAGCTGGAAAAGAACGGTTACCGCGATTACACCAGCGAGGCGGCATAATGCAGCTCCAAGCCGTTAAGTCGCAGCCGCCTTTGCGAACAGACGCTGAAAGCCAGCTTATCGCGCATTTTGCCGCGCTGAAAGCCGCAGGCGCGGCAGATATGCCGACACGAATCGCTGCCTTTAGTCAGTTTGAAAAAGCCGGATTGCCGAACCGCCGCATCGAAGCTTGGCACTACACCGATTTGCGCCGCCTGATGGCGGAGGCGCTCAACCCGGTTGAGCGTCCAAGCGAAGCCACGTTAAAGGCGGCTTTGCTCAGCAAAGGCACGGACGCTGCTATCAAGCTCATTGATGGTGTGCTGGCTGGCGGCATTAATTTGCCCGCTGGTGTCTCGGT
>JAYVYB010000139.1:0-8295 GCA_043784625.1 Methylovirgula sp. | reverse complement strand
GCCGCGTTGAATTTTGCCGCCTCCCAGCCTTCACTTAGCGCTTGTAACATCAGCGCTGCGGGCGTTTGCGGGGCAAGGCCGCCCAGCGGCGGGTCGCGGTCAAGGTTGGTGGGGAAGGCGTAACCTTCGGCGCAGGCGGCCACCGCATTGGCAATTTCAGATTGCGGCGCATTGCTGGTTGCCAAAGTCGGGTAGAGCGCTTTGGCCATGGCGGCGCGGTCCATGTTTTCCATGGCGCGGCCATAGGCGCTGGACACCTGCAACAGGTTTGCCATGCGTTTGATATCCTTGGTGACATTGTTGCCCGCGCCGTGAAACAGCGCCGGATTGAAAAACACCGCATCGCCTTTTTGTAGCGGCAGTTGCATGTGGTGCGCCGCAAAATAGGCCTTGAACTCCGGCTTGTGATAGGCAAAATAGCCCGGTTCATAACTTTGTGAATAGGGCAAATATAAGGTCGTCCCGCTTTCCAGCGGCATATCAACATGCGCCACCGCACCCTGCAAAGTGAGCATAGGCGAGAGCCGGTGCGCATGGGACGGGAAGCGTTCAATCTCGGCAACGCTCTGAAAACCCATATGATAATCGCGGTGGGCACTTTGCGCCGCGCCGCCGGGGTTGACCACATTGAGCTGGGACGTGATCTGATAGCCGATGCCCAGCCACGCCTCTGACACCATCGCGATCATCTCATTGGCATAATAGGCGGCAAAAACATCGGGGGCGGCGAGGCAGAGTTTTTCCTGCGCATTCCAGACGCGGTCATTGGCGCCCGGCTTGCCAAAATGGTCGCCGCCTGCGGTGCCGGCGCGGTGTTGTTCGGCAATCATCTCGTTAAAAATGTTACTGGCGGCATCGATGATGGCGGTGTCGGCAAACGCCTTTTTCAGCACCACCATGCCGGAGCCGTTCAACATGCCATCGGCCCATTCGGCCAGAATTTCTTTGCGGGTGTCCGGGTCGCGGGCAGCGGCGCGGATGGCGTCGCACTCATAAACCGGCACGTTGGCGGCGATTGCGCTGGCGTAGGGATAATCTTCAAGGCGCGTGGTGCGGCTGGTTTGTTGGATAAATGCTTCGAGATCGCAGGAATTGGCATTGAGCCAGACTTTTGCGGAGCGCGCTTTGGCGGTTTGATTTGATGACATGGTGACCTCCCGTTTTGTGGCTTGAACATAGACGTAAAACAGCGCACAAAAACTGACGTAATCCATCAATTTTACATCAGAAAGGAACCGCTTTGGCGCATGAATTTCCAGTGAAGGAATTGGCTTTGCAGGCGGGCGTCAGCACCGCAACCGTCGATCGCGTTTTGCACAAGCGCGATGGCGTTCGGCTTTCGACGCAATTGCGGGTGCAACAGGCGATGCGTGAATTGAAGCGACAAGTGGCGCAAAGGTCGGGTTCAGGTCGTAAGTTCATTCTCGATCTGGTGATGGAAGCGCCGGATCGCTTCAGCGGGCTAACCCGCAAGGCACTTGAGGCGGAAATGCCGCTTTTGGCGCCGGCGGTTTTCTCGGCGCGTTCACATCTGGGCGATGTGATTGCACCTAAAGACATGGCGCTTTTGCTGCGACGGATTGCCAAGCGCGGCAGCCACGGGGTTTTATTGAAGGCGCAAGATGTGCCGGAGGTGCGCGCAGCGGTGGATGAACTGGCGTCGGCGGGGATTCCGGTTTTGACCTTGGTGACCGACATTACTCAGGCGCGCCGCAGCGGCTATATCGGTATTGACAATCATGCGGCCGGGGAGACTGCAGCCTATCTTATCGGGCAATGGATGGGCAGCAAAACCGGCAAAATTCTTCTGACATTAAGCAGCACACGTTTTCGCGGCGAAGAGGAAAGGGAGGCGGGGTTCAAGCAGGCCTTGCGGGCTCACTATCCGCATTTGAGCACAGTCGACATTTCTGAAGGGTTCGGGCGTGACCGCGCCACCGGAATTCTGGTGCGCGAGGCTTTGGCGCACGAGCCGGATATCTGCGGCGTTTATTCAATTGGCGGCGGCAATGCGGCGATTGTGGCGGCTTTTGAGAGCGAAAAACGCTTGGCTCGGGTTTTTATCGGGCATGATCTTGATGACGATAACCGCGAGTTGCTTCGGTTAGGCAAAATAAGCGCGGTGCTGCACCATGATTTGCGACTGGATATGCGCCGCGCCTGTCAGGCGATTTTGAGCGGCCTTCCGCCGGAACTTTCGCAGGTTTTGGTGATTACTCCGTTTAATTTGGCGGGGTAGGGGAGCGGTATGCTAAGCCGTTATACGCGGGCTTGACTTGGTATTCCACGTCGGCGGCGTAAAGCGCAAACCGCGCCAACGTGCGGAAAAATCTTGCAGAGTAAAAAAAAGTCCCGTGGATACGCGGGTCAAGCCCGCGCATGACGGAGTTTGGGTTGCGGGGCGGGGTAGAACAGAACTTGTCTGAGGCCGGAAATTCTCCCCCCTCCCCAACCCTCCCCCATTTCATGGGAGAGGGGGGCGCTCAGTGCAGTCCCCTCTCCCGCTTTAGCGGGGGAGGGATAGGGAGGGGGCTTCTAAATCAGTTATCCAAGAAACTCCGCAGCTTCCTAGACCGGCTCGGGTGCTTGAGCTTGCGCAGCGCTTTGGCTTCAATCTGGCGGATGCGTTCGCGCGTCACCGAAAACTGCTGGCCGACTTCTTCCAGCGTGTGGTCGGTGTTCATGCCAATGCCGAAGCGCATTCTGAGCACGCGCTCTTCACGCGGGGTGAGCGAGGCCAGAACGCGGGTGGTGGTTTCACGAAGATTGCTCTGAATCGCCGCATCGATGGGCAGCAGCGCATTCTTGTCTTCGATGAAATCGCCCAGATGCGAATCTTCCTCGTCGCCGATTGGCGTTTCAAGGCTAATCGGCTCCTTGGCGATTTTCAGCACCTTGCGGACTTTTTCCAAAGGCATGGCCAGCTTTTCGGCCAATTCTTCCGGTGTGGGTTCGCGGCCGATTTCATGCAACATCTGGCGCGAGGTGCGCACAATCTTGTTGATGGTTTCGATCATATGCACCGGAATACGGATGGTGCGCGCCTGATCAGCGATCGAGCGTGTGATCGCCTGCCGGATCCACCATGTGGCATAGGTCGAGAACTTGTAACCACGGCGATATTCGAACTTATCGACAGCCTTCATCAGGCCGATATTGCCTTCTTGAATGAGATCAAGGAACTGCAAGCCACGGTTGGTGTATTTCTTGGCGATAGAAATAACCAGACGCAGGTTCGCCTCGACCATTTCCTTCTTGGCCTGACGGGCTTCGCGCTCGCCTTTTTGCACCATATGGACGATCTTGCGGAATTCCTGAATTTCCAGACCGGTTTCGGTGGCAAGGTCATGGATGGCGGTGCGAAGGTCTTTCACGCCGTCCTTGTCCTGCGCGATCAGCTCTTTCCAGCCGCGCGAACCCAGCTTGGAGACGCGCAAAACCCACTTGGGGTCGAGTTCGGAATTCTGGTAGTTCTTCAAAAAGTCTTCGCGTGAAACGCCATAGCTTTCGCACAGGCGCAGCAGCTTGGTTTCCAAGCCAATCAGGCGCTTGTTGATGTCATAGAGCTGCTCGACCAACGCATCAATGCGGTTCTGGTTGAGCGACAGGCTCTTAACGTCAATGACGATTTCTTTTTTGAGCTGCTTGTATTTGCGCTCTTGCGCCGGAGACAGCGCCTCGTTCTTGAGCTTGTTTTCGACGTTCTGATCTTGCAGACGGCGCAGCTTTTTATAGGTGTCGGCAATGCGGTCGAAAGTCTCGAGCACTTTTGGCTTGAGCTCGGCTTCCATGGCGGAAAGCGACACGGAATTTTCCATATCGTCTTCATCGTCGAAATTGTCTTCAACCGGCTTCTCGTTGCCATCTTCATCAAGGCCCGGCGGCGGCGAGCGCGGCGCGGTTGCGGGCGCTGCGGCTGCGGCAATGCGCGCGGCGAGCGCTTCTTGCGCGCCCGGGGCGGTCATGTCGACCTTTGGCGTGTTTTTGCCATCCGGGCCCGCATATGTGGCTTCCAGATCGATAATATCGCGCAGCAAAACCTTGCCGTCGTTGAGTTCGTCACGCCAGATGATAATGGCCTGAAAGGTCAGCGGGCTTTCGCACAGCCCGGCGATCATCGCCTCGCGGCCAGCCTCGATGCGCTTGGCAATGGCGATTTCGCCTTCGCGCGACAGCAGCTCAACCGAGCCCATTTCGCGCAGATACATGCGAACAGGATCGTCAGTGCGGTCGGCAGGCTCGGATTTGGTGGTGGCAACAGCGGTGGAGCGCGAGGCTTCAACGAGGTCGCCGCCTTCAACGGTTTCCTCTTCCTCTTCCTCAGCCTTTTCAGCCGGCTTTTCCGGGTCTTCCGAGTCCTCGGCGTCGCTCACGGAAATGCCCATTTCGGACAGCATAGCGATGACGTCTTCGATTTGATCGGAAGTGACTTCTTCAGGCGGAAGCACAGCATTGAGTTCTTCGGTGGTGACAAAGCCGCGCTTTTTCGCCAGCTTGATCATGCGCTTTACAGCGGCATCCGAAAGGTCAAGCAACGGCGAATCGTTGGAAGCGCCTTCTGGTTCGCCGGACTCGTCTTTGTCGTTTTCTTTTTTCGCCATTTTAACTCCTGCAAAGATCTGCGCCTGCGCCGGACTATGCTGCCGGAAGAGCGCCCTCTGCTGCCTCCCACCACAATGGGTGTCGGGTTTTGGGTGATTCGGTATTTTCGCGTAATGCTATCAATGCGGCTTCGCACCTTAAGCGACGGTTAACCATTCGGAATTGCGGCAAAAGAAAATGTCGCGCTTGCGCCAAATTCCAATGCCGTTTAACAACAAATTTCTGCGCCGCAGCGAGGTTTTAAGCTCTCAAAACGGCTGTGCATTCGCGCTATTATAATTCGATGCTTTGCGCTGCCAGATAAAGGCTTATCTGTCAACAGCTTAAGCATATTTAGGATGATTTGCGCTTTAAACAAGAGGCGCAGACCGCACTTGTCCACAAAACAGTGATTCTTTTGAAGCCTTTAGAGTGATTTGGATTTTCATGCCGCCACAGCTTCACCTTGCTTTGTACCAGCCCGATATCCCGCAAAATTGCGGCACCATTTTGCGCATGTGCGCCTGTTTCGGTGTTTCGGCCTCAATTATCGAGCCGGCGGGATTTCCGGCTTCCGACCGCCATTTCCGCCGCTCCGGTATGGATTACCTCGATCATATCGAACTCATCCGTCATATCAATTTTGCGGCATTTCAGACCTTTGCCAAATCACCCGCGCAGCCAAGACGCGTGGTGCTATTATCCACCAAGGCGGCAGTGCGCCACATTGATTTTGCCTTCCGTTGCGATGATATCTTACTTTTAGGCCGCGAATCTGCCGGGGTTCCGGACGATGTTCATGCCAGCGTTGATGCGCGGGTGTTGATACCAATGGTGCCGCAGATGCGCTCATTGAACATTGCGGTGTCTGCCGCCGTGGTGCTAGGAGAGGCGTTACGGCAGGTGGGGGGATATTATGGATAATCTTGAACAACGCAAATCCACCGCCGAGCTTTGGTTCCAAGCGCTGCAACGGCGCATTATCGCCAGCTTCGAAGCGCTGGAGGCGGATTGCCAAGGCCCTTTTGGCGACGAAACCGCCCCCGGCACCTTCGAACTCACACCCTGGACCCGCACCAACCATGATGGTGGCAAGGGCGGCGGTGGCACAATGGCGCTGCTGCACGGGCGGATGTTCGAAAAAGCCGGAATTCACACGTCTTCGGTTTATGGCACCTTTGCGCCGGAGTTTGCCGCTACTATTCCGGGCGCCGATCAAGACCCGCGCTTTTGGGCGTCCGGCATCTCGCTCATTGCCCATCCGCGCAACCCGAACGTACCTGCCGTGCACATGAACACTAGGTTTGTGGTGACGTCCAAGGCGTGGTTTGGCGGCGGCGCAGACCTTACCCCGGTGTTGGACGCGCGCCGCACCCAAACCGATGCCGACACGCACACATTTCACGGCGCTATGGAAGCCGCCTGTGAAGGGCGCGACTATCCGCGCTACAAACAATGGTGTGACGAGTATTTTCACTTGAAACATCGCAACGAGCCGCGCGGAATCGGCGGCATTTTTTATGATTATCTGGAAGAGGAGTGGCACAGCGACTTCGCCTTCACCCAAAAAGTTGGCGAGGCGTTTTTGAACGTTTATCCGCAGATTGTGCGCTCCAATTTTCATACTCCTTGGAGCACGGCGCAGCGTGAGGAGCAGCTTATCCGGCGCGGGCGCTATGTGGAATTTAACCTGCTTTACGATCGCGGCACGATTTTCGGCCTCAAAACCGGCGGCAATGTTGACTCGATTCTTTCCTCAATGCCGCCGATTGTGAAATGGCCGTAAAGGGCGCGTTGCAATTGCGGCGCGAGTTGATGGAGCGGCGCTTTGGCGCGCCGCGCCCGATGCTTTATGTGGCAACCCGCCAGCCGGTGCCCCATCTGGAGTGGCAGCTTGGCGCGGCATATTGTGTTTACCCGTTGCAGAGCGATGAAACCGCTGTGGCGCGGCACTTCGCACATCCGCGTTTCTCCACCCCGCATTTCTCCAGCCCGCACGTCTGTTATGTCGGGTCCTATAGCCAATGCGGCTCCGGTTTTTTGAAGTTTGAAACCGAAAACACTGACGAACAAGCCCGCACCCAAGCCAGCTATAATGCCGTCGCCGCGCTGATCGAGATGGCGGGCGGCGTGGCAGACCTGTTGTTCTGCACGCAAGGCGGCTGGCGTAAAAAACCGCAGGTGTCGCGGCAGGTAAGTTTGGCCGAGTTTCGCCAGCCCGCGTTTAAGCTGGCGCTCGGGGAATTGGTGCAGGTGGGGTAGAGGTTTGCTCCATCCGCTCCCTCTCCCGTAAAACGGGGGAGGGTTGGGGAGGGGGCGCAACAAATCTAGCGACAAGACGTGCTCAAACCGCTCCACTTGAAACTGAAGGGTTTCGGCTCCGCGCATAATAGCGCTGTGGCGTTACACCGGGCTTTTGCATTTTCATACCAACTTGCTCCCCTCATCCGCCCTTCGGGCACCTTCTCCCGTATTACGGGAGAAGGCCACTCGCGACACTGTTCCGGATAAAGCCCTTCTCCCGTGAATACGGGAGAAGGTGGCCAAAGGCCGGATGAGGGCGAGAGCAACTCAAGAAAGTGGATTTGCTCCAACCGCTCCCTCTCCCGTAAAACGGGGGAGGGGACGTGCTGAACGAGGTTCCAACTAGGCGAAGCGGCTTGCTCCAATCGCTCCCTCTCCCGTAAAGCGGGGGAGGGTTGGGGAGGGGGCGAAGGCGGCGTGCCCGTAATTGCTTCTGCGCGGGCTAGCCCTGCGTATCCACGTTTTTGTTTTTCGTCGATCGCCGGGTCAAGCCCGGGGAAGAAGGTGTTAAGCGCATTTTTCCTGTTTCAGCCATCCTTCATGACGCACTTCGCCCTGCTAAGAACGCCAAAAGGACAGTGAATTTCGAGCTTGGCCACCTTTGGCCGGTTTTTGGCCATGTTGCGCCATGTTTTGCTTAGGTTTGGCCTGTTTTTATGAAATCTAAATTATTGAAATAAAATGGTATTTTGTAAATGAGGACAAATTTCATGGCCGATTTTTTGGAAAAATACTTAAATCAGGCCAAGTTTGCGGCATTCAGATACAGGGTGGCCTCTTCGCCCAACTCATGTTCGCTGGTGTGTATCCGCTCCTGCAGCAGGTGGAGTTCGCTGCGCAGCGCGGTGATGCGCTCAAGGTCGGCGGGGTCGTCGCTGACCTCACTCACCATGCGTTTCAGCTCGTCCTGAGACTGACGCAAGTTGAGCTTGTCTCTGAAAAGCATCAAAAAACGCCCGACAAACAGCCCCGACGGGCTGTGTTCCATCACCGCATAGCGGCCATAAAGCGCGTGGCCCATCGGTTTTTGTGAGTCGCCCGCGCCATGAATCGCCTCAAATGCCGGCAGCATTTCAGGCGCGATATGGGCATAGAGCGCAGCAGGGATGGCCGGGGCATCCTCATCGTAAACCCTTAATATTTCATGCAAAATTTCATCATGGGAGATTTTTCCCTGGCTGCCGCGCAGGTGAAGACGCGCCAGTTCGGGCCGGTAATGGCGCCCTAAATCGGGATATTCCACCAGCAAGCCCAGCAGTGTTTCTTCGGTATCATCGGCGCGCACAGACGCCGGAAGCGAGTTGATGACGGGGGCTGTGATTTTGCCGCGCGAGCCTTTCGGCCAAGGCTTGAAATCAGTGTTTTGGCGGTAATTCGGGTTGGGCTTATAGTCGGCCTGCCGGAACATAT
>JAYVYB010000138.1:0-17349 GCA_043784625.1 Methylovirgula sp. | reverse complement strand
TGTAAAGCTGCGATTGCTTCAACCTAACGTCGCGCTTGATGCTAACTTCCGGCAAGACAAACGGATGGAGATTATAAAGAAGTATCTTGCCCTATCGGATCGGGCGAAATCTTCAAATGGAACCGGAATCAGCGACGTTACGCATCTTATTTGGCCAGAATCCTCATTGCCCACGGTTTTATCACGTGACGCAGAAGCACTTTCCGCGATTGGCGCATTTCTACCTTCAAATACAACACTGATTGTAGGCGCTGCTCGATTTGAGGATGCCGCAAAGCTTGGTGGAAAGCCAAGCTATTTCAACTCTTTACAAGTAGTTACGCATGGCGGAACAATTACGGATTCATATGACAAGGTTCACTTGGTTCCGTTTGGTGAATATTTGCCGCTTGAAGGCTTGTTGCGAGCGCTGGGATTGACGCAGTTCGTCCAAATCCCGGGCGGATTTTCTGCGGGGAAATGGCGCGGATTGCTAAAAGTTCCAGGATTACCGCCGGTCTCGCCCACCATTTGCTACGAGGCCATTTTCCCAGAGGAGGTGTTGCCGAGTGATGTACGCGCTGGTGTCATTATAAATGTGACGGTTGATACCTGGTATGGAGACACTCCGGGCCCTTACCAGCATCTGGCTCAAGCCCGCATGCGCGCGATAGAACAAGGCCTGCCTGTAGTTAGAGATGCAAATAGCGGCATTTCCGCAGTGATTGATCCCTTGGGACGAATCGTAGCGGAGCTTCCGCTAAACGTGGAAGACATTCTCGACTCCAAACTTCCAACTGCATTGGGATGGACACTTTTCAGCAGCTTCGGTGGCCTTGGCTTGGTGATTATAATGGTTTTTGCTGGAGCGCTGGCTTTCATTGGGAAACTTGTGAGATAGTCTATATAAAAACGTTGCACGTAAAAAAATATTCGCGTAATACGGGAATATGACGTTAGGTCATCTTGCTTTCCCACCGCGTAACTTGTGAGGATGTCGCTCAAATGATCAAAAAGATCCCGAACCCTATTGATCAACACGTTGGCAGCCGCGTCCGTATGCGGCGAGTTTTATTGGGCATGAGCCAAGAAAAGCTCGGCGACTCACTTGGTTTAACCTTTCAACAGGTTCAGAAATACGAAAAGGGCACTAACCGAATTGGTGCCAGTCGACTGCAGGAGATTTCCAAGACATTGAATGTACCACCATCATTCTTTTTTGATGGTTCACCCAACTCCGCGTCAATTTCTGAGGGCGGGTTTGAGGAAGCAGGCACTTCAAGTTATGTAGTAGATTTTTTGTCAACCGCCGAGGGATTGGTTTTAAACAAAGCCTTTGTGCGCATCAAAGATACAAAATTGCGCAAAAAAATCGTCGATTTAGTTGTTGCGATGGCCGGTGAGCCTGGCGACGCAACTCATTAATTTCTACATCTCCCTCGTTCTCTATAAAGAACATTTTGGCCCTTTTTGCTTGACAAAAAGAACGGTACCGCGCAAATGATGCAAATGATGCGGCGGATGGCCCATGGCTATAAATCCGCGCTGCTGGTCGATTTGTTTCAAGGAACCAAAAATGGCGCGCCAAAATTATCTTTTTACGAGTGAATCCGTTTCGGAAGGACATCCTGACAAGGTTTGCGACCGGATTTCAGATGAGATCGTTGACCTTTACTTTCGCGAAGCGGCGAAAATCGGAATGGATCCTTGGCAAGTGCGCGTTGCTTGCGAGACATTGGCGACAACGAATCGCGTGGTCATTGCAGGAGAAGTGCGCGGGCCACATATAACGACCGCTCGCATTAAAACCGCAGTTCGTAAGGCGATCAAAGACATCGGGTATGAGCAGTCAGGTTTTCATTGGAAGACCGTCAAAATCGAAAATTTACTTCATGATCAGTCCGCAGATATCGCCGTCGGTGTAGATGCGGCGGGAAATAAAGATGAAGGCGCTGGCGACCAAGGCATAATGTTTGGTTACGCCTGCAACGAGACGCCGGAACTGATGCCTGCGCCTATTTATTACGCGCACAAAATTTTGCATGCACTCTCTCAAGCTCGTCGAGATGGCTCTGCAAAGGCACTCGGCCCTGATGCAAAGAGTCAAGTTACGGTAAAATATGAAAACGGAAAGCCGGTTAGTGTAACTCAAATTGTTGTTTCACATCAGCATGTTGAAGAAGACCTCACGTCAGCGCAGATCCGCACGTTGATAGAGCCATATGTTTTAGATGCATTGCCTAAAGGCTTCGTAACTCACGATACCGTTTGGCATGTTAACCCGACTGGAAAATTCTACATCGGCGGGCCAGACGGTGACACTGGCCTGACCGGACGTAAGATAATTGTTGATACCTACGGCGGTGCCGCACCCCATGGGGGAGGCGCATTCTCCGGAAAAGATCCAACAAAGGTTGATCGGTCGGCCGCGTATGCAGCAAGATATCTTGCGAAGAATGTTGTTGCTGCCGGATTGGCCGACAAATGCACCGTACAGCTTTCCTATGCCATTGGCGTTGCCGCGCCGCTGTCAATTTATGTTGACACTCAAGGCACTGGAAAGGTTAGCGAATCCCGGCTCGAAGAAGTTCTGATGAACGTAATTAGCCTGACTCCGCGCGGAATTCGCACCCATTTGGGCCTGAACAAACCGATCTACGCCCGCACCTCTTCCTACGGGCACTTTGGCCGCAAGGCTGAAAAAGACGGTGGATTCTCATGGGAAAAGACCGACCTGGTAGCGGAATTGAAGAAACAACTGGCTTAAATTGGCGATTTCGACTGAACATGACAGCTTGGAGCCCTACCAACACGAGGGCTCCAACCTTTACGGACGCCGTAAAGGCAAGAAGTTACGCCAGTATCATGAGGAACTGGTGGAACATCTGCTGCCAAAGTTGCGTATTGACGTGGCCAAAAAACTGGACATTTCAGGGCGCGACCCGGCCAAAAGTCGGACATTTGCGGCCAACTGCACATCATTCCAGCTTGAAATCGGTTTTGGCGGTGCTGAGCACCTGATTTCACAGGCAAAACTCCATCCGGACGTGGGTTATCTCGGCTGCGAGCCGTTTATAAACGGCGTTGCAAAAGCCCTCGCCGCTATTGATGGCGAGCACATCGACAACATCCGGCTTTATGACGGTGATGCGGCGCTGCTGCTCAACCAACTGCCTGACGCCTGCCTAGACCGCGTCTATCTGCTCTATCCTGACCCGTGGCCGAAGCGCCGCCAGCGCAAGCGGCGGTTTGTCTCGGAGCAAAACCTCGCACGCATCGCCCGCGTGCTCAAGCCGGGGTGCGAGCTGCGCTTTGCCACTGACATTGATGATTATGCCGGATGGACGTTGGCGCGCATTTTGGCCAGCCCCGAGTTTATCTGGCAGCCGAAAACATCTGACGACTGGCAAAAGCCATGGGCCGGCTGGGAGAGCACCCGGTATGAGGAAAAGGCCTTCCGCGAGGGGCGGGTTCCGGCCTATTTCAGGTTTGTGCGGGTTTAGGCGTCGGTTAGGTCAGCAAAAAGCTCGCAGCGTCTAATCGAGACGTGGACAATTTGTAACCAAAAGAGCCAACACGCGCCTTGTGATACCGCTTGAAACTCCTTAGTTTGGCAATATTGCAGCGCCGGACATTACGTATCCAACTTGCTGGATCCAACTTGCCGGACAATAGGAGATTGAGCCATGGGACTAGGTAAATTTGTTGAAGAAGTTATCGGTGCGGTTGCGGCAGAAAAGGCTGTGGGCGCAATAAACCCTGAAGCAGGCTTTCTGGCCAAGACCGTTGCCGCTGTGGCCGGATTTGAAGGCGTCAAGAAAGTCACTGAAAAGCTTCAGGACGGTTCGGACGATAAGGCAGCCGACGCTGCCGACACCAATATCTGAACCAGCTTTTTAGCACATGACATAAACATTAAAGCCCGGACCCGTTCCGGGCTTTTTTATTGGGCGACACGCGCTCGACAAACAGTTGGATTACCTAGAGGTTTACGACCCAATTGGGTTGCAAATCTATCGCTACAAAACCTATCGCGCGTCATGCAAAACATGTCAGGACTTCGTATGCTCACTCATAAGGTCGTAGTTTTCACAGATTTACACATGCTGTCTCTGGGTAAGACCATTCTTGATATGGACCCGGCGGAGCGCTTAAGCGCCGCCATTGGACATATCAATAGAACTGTGTCGGATGCAGCGCATGTGATTGTGACGGGAGACCTAACGCATTGGGGCAACCGCAGCGCGTACCTCCGTCTGCGCGACACATTGACCGAGTTGAAAGCACCACTGACACTTACGCTCGGCAATCATGACCGCCGCGCGGCGTTTTTAGAGATTTTTCCTGATGCGGCGCGGGACGAAAACGGCTTTATCCAGACTGTTCTGGATATTGGCGGCTACCGGTTGATTGTGCTTGATAGTTTAGACGATAGTGGCGCAGAAAATCCGCCCGTTCATTCAGGAGTGCTGTGCGAACAACGACTGGAGTTTTTAGATCGAGAGTTGAACGCTGCCAAGAACAAGCCGGTGGTGATTTTCATGCATCACCCGCCGCATCAGGTAGGATTTGTTGGCATGGACCGTATCCGTCTGCGCAATGGCGACGCCTTTTATACGCTGATTGAAAAACACGGCAATGTGAAGCAATTGATCTGCGGGCATGTCCATCGCAGCATCTCCGGCGCACATCGCGGTGTGCCGTTTGCGGTGTTTAAAAGCACGGTGGATCAACAACCGTTTGATTTTGAAATCACCGATACCAAGCTTTCAGTTAAGGAGCCGGGCGAATTTGGTGTGCTGTTGCTGGGAGAGCACGGCGTGACCGTGGTTGGCGAGGATTTTTAGAACGCGGGCATAGACGCGCTCCTGTTGAGTTGCTTGTCGCTGCATATGAGATTTGCGTTCTGAATACGCTTCGGGCGAGAACTATTTCTTTCAACACGCGGCGGTGAAAATGCGCTAGAATGTTTCAACAATCGAAAGGTTTGTCCGCCATGAGCACATTTGTCACCCTCGCGCAGATTGATGAGCAGATTGCCGCCATCCGCGCCAATATCAGTGATTTAACCGAGCAGGCAGCGGCGCGCTCGGGCGCTAACGATGATGAACATGCGCAAAATTTGCTTGATGCCCAACAGGCCGAACTCGACCGGCTGATGAAACTGCGCGACACGCTGGCGACTTAATCGCTAAAAACCTCTTAGAGACTGCGAAAACTCTCCGCTTGCACCGCTACGCTGCCAAGTGTATAAAGAGAAACGAATTTTTTCTCATACCAATCTGATGGGTGTTGAGAGTGGGCTTCCGCAAGGAACCCGCTCTTTTTTTATGCCTTACGAATGGCCCTGTGAAAGCTGCATAACCAAAGCGCCACAATGACTGAACAGACCGAACCAAACGAAGAGATTGTTGCGGATCTCCATGAGCCGCGTTTCATCCTTGAGACCGGAATGCCCGCCCGCGTGGCGCAGCTGATCGAGCCTATTTTGAACGATATCGGCTTTCGGCTGGTGCGGGTGAAAGTCAGCGCCTCCGGCGGCGAGACCTTGCAGATTATGGCCGAGCGCCCGGATGGCTTTATCAATATCGAGGATTGTGAAGCGATCAACGACGCGATTTCGCCTATTCTGGATTTGGAAGACCCGATTGCTGCGGCTTACAGGCTGGAGATTTCATCTCCCGGCATCGACCGGCCATTGGTGCGCGTCTCTGATGTGATGCGGGCTGAGGGGCACGAGGCGAAGGTTGAGCTGGCGCAGCTGGTCAACAATCGCAAGCGCTATCGCGGCTATATAGTCGGCGCGGCGGAAGGCAAGCTGGTGTTGGAAAAGCTTGAGGTTAAAGCGGACGAGAACCCGCACGACATCATCGAGCTGTCAGATATTGCCGAAATACGGCTGGTTTTGACCGATGAGCTCATTCGCGAAAGCATGCGCGCCGGAAAGACCGCCGAAAAAGAGCAAAAAGAATTGAAGCGCGAGGAACGTAAGAAACACGCAGCTGAAAAACGCAAACCAAAACCAAAACAAATTCCAACACACTGAAGAAACCTTAGGAGATTTACCATGGCCGTTAGTGCCAACAGGCTCGAACTCTTGCAAATTGCTGATGCTGTCGCCCGCGAAAAGTCGATTGACCGGCTTATCGTTCTGAAATCCATGGAGGACGCCATTCAGAAGGGTGCGCGCTCGCGCTATGGCCAGGAAACGGAAGTGCGCGCCGACATTAATCCGAAAACCGGTGAAATCCGGCTGTCGCGCCTGCTGTTGGTGGTGGATCAGATCGACAATGATGCGATTCATATCTCGCTGCTGGACGCCCGCAAGAAAAACCCGGCGGCGCAGGTTGGCGACTGGATTTCTGAGACATTGCCGCCATTTGACTTTGGCCGCATCGCCGCGCAATCCGCCAAGCAGGTGATTGTGCAAAAGGTGCGCGAAGCTGAGCGTGACCGCCAATATGACGAATTCAAAGATCGCATCGGCGATATCATCAACGGCCTGGTCAAGCGGGTTGAATATGGCAATGTGATTGTCGATCTTGGCAAGTCTGAGGCTATTGTCCGCCGCGATGAAATGATCCCGCGGGAGACCTTCCGCCCGGGTGACCGGTTGCGCGCCTATGTCTATGATGTGCGGCGCGAACAGCGCGGCCCGCAAATTTTCTTGAGCCGCACCCATCCGATGTTCATGTCGAAGCTGTTTGCGGCGGAAGTGCCGGAAATTTATGATGGCGTAATTGAGGTGAAGGCCGTTGCCCGTGACCCGGGCTCGCGCGCCAAAATCGCGGTTATTTCACGCGACTCGTCGATTGATCCTGTGGGTGCCTGCGTGGGTATGCGCGGTTCGCGTGTTCAAGCGGTTGTAAACGAGCTGCAAGGCGAAAAGGTGGACATCATTCCATGGTCCGCCGATGCGGCAACCTTCATCGTTAATGCCTTGCAGCCCGCCGAAGTGGTGAAGGTGGTTCTTGACGAAGATTCGGAGCGTATTGAAGTTGTAGTGCCGGATGATCAGCTGTCGCTGGCCATTGGCCGCCGTGGCCAGAATGTGCGCCTTGCCTCGCAGCTTACCGGCTGGGATATTGATATTCTGATTGAGGCCGAGGAATCCGAGCGCCGGCAGAAAGAATTTGCACTGCGCACCAATACTTTTATGGCGGCCTTGGACGTGGACGAAACCGTTGGACAATTGTTAGCCTCGGAAGGCTTCCGTTCGGTTGAAGAACTTTCAGCGGTTGACCCGCTGGAACTGACAAATATCGAAGGCTTTGACGAAGATACGGCGAATGAAATCCAGAACCGCGCGCGCGACCATCTCGCCCGTATCGAAGCTGAACTTGATGCCAAACGCCGGAGCTTAGGCGTTTCTGACGACCTGCTGTCGTTGGAGGGGCTGAATTCAGCTATGTTGGTGAAGCTGGGCGAGAATGGCGTAAAAACAGTTGAAGATTTTGCGGACCTTGCTACCGATGATCTTGTTGGCTGGTCGGAGCGCAAAGACGGCGAAACCAAGAAATTTGCCGGGTTCCTCGACGGGTTTGAAATCAGCCGGGTTGACGCGGAAGCGATGATCATGAATGCGCGCTTGAAGCTGGGCTGGATCGACGCTTTGCCGCAAGCAGCGGCTGAGCCGAGCGAAGGATAAATTTTGATCAAAGCGTTGGCGGCAAAAGCAGGGCTCAGTTCTCCTTTGAGAACGTGTATCGTTCGCAGGGTTCAGCAGAGCCCGGCTAAGATGATACGCTTTGTTTTGTCGCCAGAGAACGCCGTTATACCGGACATCAAAGGCAAGCTGCCCGGTCGCGGTGTTTATGTTAGCGCTCACGCGTCGGACATCCGCACCGCGGTCAAAAAAAATGCCTTTGCCAAGGCGTTTAAGCAACAAGTCGAAATGTCCGTCACATTGGATGCTGATATCGACAAGTTGCTTGAAACGGCGGCGCTTCAAGCTTTATCCATCGCCAATAAGGCGGGGGCTCTGATTGCAGGCTCGGCGAAAATTGAAGCGGCCTTGGCAAATAAAAATGTGATCGCTATTTTGCACGCGCATGATGGTGCGGAAGACGGCACAAGGAAGCTGATGCAGTTTGTGCGGCGTTCTGATGTGAAAACGATTGTTGATTTGCGGATTTTCAGTATTGCGCAACTGGAAAACGCCCTAGGCAAGGGCAATGTTATTCATGCTGCCGTAATTAACGCGGATGCAGGCCGGTTTTTTACCGGGGTAGCTAAGCGGCTGCAAGATTACCGGTCAGATTATGTCGCGCGGGAAATTTAAGAAATCTTCTGCGACGATGAGGAAATATGTGATAAAGCGGATGAAATTTCCGCAGAATGAGTTTATTCAAGCGGGCGCGGCTTCGCAGAATCTAAGGTAGACATGAACGACAATAGTAATAACGGCGACAAGACTCTTCACGTTCCTTCCAAAACACTGTCGCTTAAGCGGCCAGTGGGCCAAGGGACTGTCAGCCAGAGTTTTTCGCACGGACGCACAAAACAGGTGGTTGTTGAAACGGTAAAGCGTCGCCCTGCAGCAGGCGAAATGAAGCCGGTTGTGCTTGCGCCTGTGGCTCCACGGCCTGTTGCGCCAGCGCCTGCTCCCGTACCTCAAAAGCCCGTTTATGCGCCAAGGCCAACCACCGGAGTGGTTTTGCCGACTCTGACCGACGCGCAACGCCAAGCCCGCGCCGCTGCCTTAGCCGACTCGCATGTGCGCGAAGAGGAAGACCGTCGTCGCCAAGAGGCTGATGCGAAAATCCGCGCTGAGCGCGACGCCAAAGAAAAAGCCGAGCGCGAAGCCGCCGAAGCCCGCAAGCGCGAAGAAGACGCACGGCGCTCTTTGGAAAGCGAAGCCAAGCGCAAAATAGAGGAAGAGGCCAAGCGTCGCTTAGCCGGAGGCGCTCCAGCGCCCGCACCGGCAGCAGGTGTTGCGCGCCGTCCGCTCATCTCGGCGACAGCGCCATCTGCAGATGCTTCGACCGGTCGCCGCCCTGCGGCTGACGAGGAAGAAGGCAAGAAGACTGTTATCCGCCGTCCAGGGATTCCCACCAAGGTGGTTATGCCTGTTAAGGCACCCTCATCGCGTGACACCGAGCAAAAGCAGCGCGGCCGCTTGACGCTGGCAACGGTTACGTCTGATCAGGAAGAGCGTACGCGCTCCGTTGCAGCGTTCCGTCGCCGCACCCAGCGCATGAAAGGGCATGTCACCGAACAGAAAGAGAAGATTTCCCGCGAAATCCAGCTGCCTGAAGCCATCACCATTCAAGAGCTGGCAAACCGCATGTCCGAGCGCGCGGTGGACGTTATCAAGCTATTAATGCGTCAAGGCCAGATGGCGAAAATTACTGACGTGATTGACGCTGATACTGCCGAGCTGATCGCATCGGAACTGGGACACAAGGTTCGCCGCGTTGCGGACTCCGACGTGGAAGAGGGCCTGTTCGACGTTCCGGAAGTGGACGGCGACGATAAATTGGTTCTGCGCCCACCGGTTATCACCATCATGGGCCATGTCGACCACGGCAAAACCTCGCTGCTCGACGCTATCCGCAAAACCCATGTGGTTTCAGGCGAAGCTGGCGGCATTACCCAGCATATTGGAGCGTACCAAATTACCGCGCCAAATGGCGGTAAAGTCACCTTTATTGATACGCCCGGCCACGCCGCATTTACTGCTATGCGTGCACGCGGCGCGAAGGTTACCGACATTGTCGTGTTGGTTGTGGCCGCAGACGACGGCGTCATGCCGCAAACCGTTGAAGCGATCAACCACGCCAAGGCGGCAGGTGTGCCGCTGATCGTGGCCATCAACAAGATCGACAAGCCTGACGCGAAGCCGGAGCGCGTTCGCGCCGAGCTGCTACAATATGAAGTGCAGGTCGAAAGCTTGGGTGGTGACGTTCTTGAAGTTGAAGTTTCGGCTTTGAAGCGGACCGGCCTCGACAAGTTACTGGAACTGCTGGCGTTGCAGTCCGAGCTGCTCGACTTGAAGAGCAACCCCGACCGTGCCGCAGAAGGCACCGTTATTGAAGCGCGGCTCGATAAAGGCCGCGGACCAGTGGCAACTGTGCTGGTTCAGCGCGGGACGTTGGCTGTTGGCGACATTATCGTTGCCGGCTCGCAATGGGGCCGTGTTCGCGCACTTCTCGACGATGCTGGTAAAAATGTTGCAACGGCTGGCCCGTCGATGCCTGTCGAAGTGCTCGGCTTTAACGGCCCGCCAGAGGCAGGCGACCGCGTTGCAGTGGTGCCGAACGAAGCGCGTGCCCGTGAAATTGCGCAATACCGCGATCATCAGCGCCGCGAAAAGAACGTGGCGCGCGGTGTTGTGGCGCGCGGATCACTCACCGACATGATGAGCCAGATGAAGACCACCGGCAGGAAAGAATTCCCGCTGGTGATTAAGGGCGATGTTCAAGGGTCTGTTGAGGCCATTTTGGCGACTTTGGAAAAACTCAACACCGAGGAAGTGGCGGCGCGGGTGATTCACTCCGGTGCAGGCGGTATCACGGAATCGGATATCACCCTCGCCGAAGCCTCTGGCGCGGCTGTGATCGGCTTCAACGTCCGTGCGCACAAAGAAGCGCGCGAATTAGCTGAGCGCCTCGGCATCGAAATCCGCTATTACAACATCATTTACAACCTCGTGGATGATGTGAAGGCGGCAATGTCCGGTTTGCTGGCGCCAACTCTGCGCGAAACCATGCTGGGCAATGCCACGATCTTGGAGGTGTTCAACATCACCAAGGTGGGCAAGGTTGCCGGTTGCCGCGTAACAGATGGCAAAGTGGAGCGTGGCGCGGGTGTTCGACTTATCCGCGACAACGTGGTTATCCACGAAGGCAAGCTCTCAACGCTCAAGCGCTTCAAAGACGAAGTCAAAGAAGTGCCATCGGGCCAAGAGTGCGGCATGGCATTCGAGAAATACGAAGACATGCGTGCGGGCGACATCATTGAGTGTTACCGCGTTGAATCGATTGCGCGCTCGCTTTAAGCGGGCGGGCAGTTTCCGGCGAGGCGGGTTGTGCTATGGCCGTAGACGGTGCGAATTCAAATTCTGTCTACAAATTTCAGCTCACCCGCGAAGATTGGGCGGCATTTGTGCGCGAATGCGCCGGTGCGCCTGACCATCTTTTTCCAATTTTGGCATTTGCGCTGTTCCTTTGCGGGGCGGCGTGGTCGCTGCTTGCGGACTGGGAATTTACGACGCTAGGGCAGCTTTTGGTGTGCTGCGCCATTGCGCTTGCCGCTCTGATCTTTGGCAAAGTCTATCAAAGATTTCGCAACTGGCGAAAGATAAAGGCTTGGACGCAGCCGACAAATCCGACGCGCGTTGAAGACTGCTCTAGCCATCTCGAAGTTCGGCAAAATGGGCAAACCATAATTTACGAATGGGAGCGGTTTTCGCAAATTATGCTTGGAAAGCATCATGTATTTTTGGCGGTAGGCCCGGCAGACGCGATAATCATGCCCCTGCGCTCCTTTAAAAGCCGACAATTGATGGAAGCGTTTCATTCCCGGGCAGAGATCCGGTCTCAGGGCGAGGAAGATGATACAGATTCTGACTGGGATTTGGCGCAAAACCATCCCGCCACCCCTCTCAACGTCCGTGTTAATTACAGGCATGAAGACATAGTCCAACTGTCCACAGATGCAGCTCCCGGCAAGATGATTTCGTTGTCGCGCGCAGTGGTCTGGCTGGCAATCCTGGGCGGATTGCTTTCGGGCGGTGGCGCGCTGCTCTGGTCAAGCTGGCTAAAGCAGCCGTTTGATTTTGAACTATGGTCGGCCTTTACCTGGCCCGGGGCTGTGCTCTTGACGTGGCTGGGCGTGCGGCGCATAGAGGCCAAAAGTCAAGCAAAGTGGCCTGACGATGATCCGCGCCTTACGCTAAGAGATTTTAACATTGGTCCAGACGGCATATTCATCAAGAACGCGGATTTTGAGTCCCGTTTTGGCTGGGGTTCGGTGACTAAAATTGAGGTTTTGAACCATTACATTACGTTTACGACGCGCTGGGCAGATATTTTTGTGGTGCCAAAGCGGTGTTTTGAAACGGAATTATCGACGCAAGCCTTTGTAACGGCTGCGCGCGCGTGGAAAATACAATCTGAGAGGAATACGGATGTCGAGAGCGCATCATAGCGGTAAAGAGCCTTCGCAGCGCATGTTGCGGGTGGGCGAATTGATCCGGCACGCTGTGGCCGAAATATTGAATCATGGCACTGTGACCGATGAAGTACTTGAAAAGCAGGTCATTACGGTGCCTCAAGTGCGGCTTTCGCCAGATCTCAAATTAGCCACCTGCTATGTGATGCCGCTGGGCGGAAAGAATATCGCCGAAGTTCTCAAAGCTTTGGAGAAACATAAGAAGTTTCTACGCGGTGAAGTCGCGCGGATGATTGACATGAAATTCACGCCGGAGCTGCGCTTCCGCGAGGATGACAGCTTCGAATATGGCAGCAAAATTGACGCGCTTTTGCGCTCGCCGGAGGTTGCGCGCGACGTTTTACCCGAAACTGGCAGTGAGGGTGATCATACCGTCCCGCCCGATGATGACGAGAATTAAACCTTGAGCGCTCCCCGATCAAGCCGCGTTGAAGTCAATGGCTGGATAATTCTGGACAAGCCTTACGCTATGACATCGACACAGGCTGTGTCCCGCCTGAAGTATCTTTACAACGCGAAGAAGGCCGGGCACGCCGGAACGCTCGATCCGCTAGCGTCGGGGATTTTGCCTATTGCATTTGGCGAAGGCACCAAGACGGTGCCTTTTGTGCAGGACGGCGAGAAATCCTATCGCTTTACGGTGCGTTGGGGTGCGGAGACAACGACAGATGACCTCGAGGGCGCGATCACGCAAAAATCGGAGACCCGACCTGCTGACGCCGAGATTTTGGCGCTGCTGCCAAATTTCATTGGCGATATTTCGCAGGTACCGCCTGCGTTCTCGGCTATCAAAGTGGAGGGCGAGCGCGCCTATGACCTTGCACGCGCCGGAGAAACTGTTGAACTTGCTGCCCGCACAATCTCTATCCACGATTTACGCTTGGTTTCCAGTACCGTAGATGAGGCGATTATTGAAGCTGACTGCGGCAAAGGCACCTATGTGAGGGCCATCGCGCGCGATCTTGGACGCGTATTAGGATGCTTCGGCCATGTTTCCGCACTTCGGCGCACCCGTGTCGGCCCATTTTCTGAGGCAGATGCTGTTGATTTGGATGTTCTGACCAACGAGCCTGAAGCGCGGGCCGGGTCTTTGCTAAGCGTTGAGGCCGGGCTGTTGCAAGTGCCATGTGTGGTGGTGGACAGCACATCGGCAGCGAGGCTGCGGCGAGGTCAATCTATCATTCTGCGTGGGCGTGACGCCCCCGTTGACGGCGTGGTCTATGCCTCATGCGGCGGTGTTCCGGTGGCGTTTGGAGAGGTTGCACGCGGCGAAATGCAGCCCAGCAGAGTTTTTAATCTTTAATGCAATTTGCCTAAATTTTAGGCTGGCTTGATCTTAAGCTTTTGGCCCACTATAGCCTTTCGTATAAGCCTGTCTTAATGACGCGCGAGGGATCCAAGTGACACAACAGAACAAATTAAAGCCCGCCATTGAGCCAGAGTCGCAAGCAACTTTGGAAAAAGATGTGCCGTTGCGTGAGGATATCCGGCTGTTGGGGCGTATTCTGGGCGATACCGTGCGCGAGCAGGAGGGCGAAGATGTTTATGCCCTGGTGGAATTTATTCGCCAGACCTCAACGCGATTTTTACGGGATCAAAAAAATTCCGACGGCGCCACTCTTGAAGGCATGTTGGGCCAATTAAGCCCTCGCCAAACGGTAAAAATCGTTCGCGCCTTCTCGTATTTTTCGCATCTGGCCAATATTGCCGAAGACCAACATCATATCCGCCGTACACGCGCTCATGCATTGGCAGGCTCTGCGCCGCGCCCCGGTACAATGGCCTATGCTTTCGCTCACGCCCAACGGGAAGGTATCACCGCGCAAAAATTGGTGGATTTTTTTAAGACCGCGTTGGTTAGTCCGGTTTTGACGGCTCACCCAACTGAAGTGCGCCGCAAAAGCACGATGACCAATGAAATGGAAATCTATGCGCTGCTCGGCAAGCGTGACCGGCAGTTGAACACGCCAGAGGAATTGAGCGCTTATGAAGAAGAGTTGCGGCGCATCATTGTTACACTATGGCAAACCAGCTTGTTGCGCCAAAACAAGCTCACTGTGCTGGATGAAGTTGCTAACGGCCTAACGTATTACGACTACACCTTCCTCAAAGAGCTTCCCAAGCTGCATTGCGCGCTGGAAGATCAGCTTAAATCACTTGACCCAGATGTTGATGTAGAAGTTCCCTCGTTTTTGCGGGTTGGAAATTGGATCGGCGGCGACAGAGATGGCAATCCTTTCGTAAATTCCGAGGTCTTGAGGCAGACAACCAATCTGCATTCGCGCCGAACATTTCAGTTCTATCTGGATGAACTCCATATTTTGGGGGCGGAGCTTTCAATTTCGGACCGTCTCATCGGCGTATCGGACGCGCTACGAGCGCTGGCAAACAAAGGCAGCGATCACTCGCCGCACCGCGCCCGAGAGCCTTATCGGCAAGCCATTGTAGGAATTTATGCGCGGGTGGCAGCCACGGCTTCGTTGCTGCATAGCTTGGAAGATGCCCGTCATCCCAATAGGTTAGCAGAACCCTATACAACCTCCAGCCAACTTCTGGCCGATCTGCATGTGCTCGATGCTTCCTTGCGCAGCCACGGCTCACAGATTTTGGCAAATGGGCGATTGCGCCAACTGTGCCGTGCGGTCGATTGTTTTGGATTTCATCTCACCAGCACTGATCTGCGGCAAAACTCAGCGGTGCATGAGCGCACCATAGCTGAACTTTTTGAAGCGGCGCAACCGGGTACAGATTACCTCAAGCTTGATGAACCCGCGCGCATAGATGTGTTGCGCAAAGAGCTCAAGAATCCCCGGCTTCTGGCTTCACCCTATTTAAGCTATAGCGATGAAACCAAAGGCGAATTGGCGGTTTTGCGCACGGCGGCTCTTGCCCATGCGCAGCTGGGATCTCAGGTCATCACCACATGCATTATCTCCAAGGCTGAAGGCATTTCAGATATGTTGGAGCTTGCGGTTTTGCTGAAAGAGGTCGGACTTGTTACCGCAAATGGCAAGGCAAAAGTGCATTTGGTGCCGCTGTTTGAAACGATTGAAGATTTGCGGGCGTGTACACAAATCATGGATGACCTGTTCGATATACCGGAATATCGGGCGCTGGTTTCCAGCCGAGGCGATGTGCAGGAAGTGATGCTTGGCTATTCGGATTCCAACAAGGATGGTGGCTTTGTTACCTCCGGATGGGAGCTCTACAAGGCGGAGATCGGCCTTGTGGAGGTGTTTGGACGGCACAATGTGCGCATGCGGCTGTTTCATGGCCGTGGCGGCTCGGTGGGGCGCGGCGGCGGGCCAAGCTATGATGCAATTTTGGCGCAACCCGGCGGCGCGGTGAACGGGCAAATCCGGATCACTGAACAGGGTGAGATCATTTCGTCCAAATATTCCAATGCCGAGGTCGGGCGGCGAAATCTGGAAATATTGGCAGCGGCAACGCTAGAGGCGACCCTGCTGCAACCGAGCCACAGCGCGCCGGATGAGCGCTATCTGGACGCGATGGCTCAGCTTTCGGAGACAGCCTACGCTACCTATCGCGGGCTGGTGTATGAAACCCCGAACTTTGTCGATTATTTCTGGGGCAGCACGGTTATTACCGAAATTGCCACGCTAAATATCGGTTCACGCCCGGCTTCGCGCACAAAAACCCGTCGGATTGAGGATTTGCGGGCGATTCCATGGGTGTTTTCATGGGCGCAATGCCGCTTGATGCTGCCCGGCTGGTTCGGATTTGGCAGTGCCGTGAAGGCTTATCTCAAGGCAAACCCGGACGGACTGGCACTTTTGCAGGCCATGTATAAGGACTGGCCGTTCTTCCGCACGCTGCTTTCCAATATGGACATGGTGCTGGCGAAAAGCAGTCTGGCGATTGCCTCGCGCTATGCCGAATTGGTGCCGGATGTGGCATTGCGTGAGGCCATTTTCGGGCGGATTGTTGCCGAACATGAGGCGACTGTGGAAACAATGCTGAAAGTTATGGGTCAAACCGAGCTTTTGCAGCAGAATCCGCTGCTGGAACGCTCCATTCGCAACCGCTTTCCCTATTTGGACCCGCTCAACCACATTCAGGTTGGCCTGCTGAAAAAGCACCGCAAAAATGGCGCGGACCCTGAGTTGTTGACCGGAATTCAGCTGACTATCAACGGTATTTCAGCCGGATTACGAAACTCTGGGTAGAGTTTCGTTCGCTAAAACGAACGCCGCTTGGCCAAATTCAGCGTATTTCCGGCCAAAAACCGGCCAAAAGCTGGCCAAAAGCGAGCCAAAACCCGGCGCAGTTCGGCCAAAAACTGGCCAAATGGCCAAAAATCGGCCAAATCACTCACAAATTGAGGTAGCTGGATAGGTTGAGACAAATCTGCAGGTTTTTGCGTCGGGCGGAACGGCAATGAGCTGCGTTTGATCGGTATGCTTGAAGCTGCATTTGGCTTGCGGGTCCGCCCCGGCGGCGCGCAGCGTTGTGATGTTCCAATTGGAAGTTTTTCCCGAAGCTTCGGCAACAATTTCTGACCCAGCCGCCTCGGCACCGTCATACATTTTCATGTCTTGCAACATATGGAACTTGCCGTTTTCAGTCAGGTGCTCGGGGCAGAGGGTGGCCGCGTAGGCACCGTCCATAAGCCAGCCGCCCGCAAGCAAAGCCCCTAAACTCAAAACACTCACTCTTAAAATACGCAGAGGCAACATCTTACGCCCTCATTGAGATTTAACTTTCCGACGCAATTGCGGTTTTGTTTGGGACATTTTGGGGCGCGTAAAAAAGTGCCGCGCGCAACTTGATATGGATCTCATCAAAATCTGTCATTGGCGCAGGATTTGAAAATCCGCTACGCACAAAACTTGCGGGCGTTCAAGACCGCAACTCTTACCCGAGGCCAAATGTGAAACCGATCCATATCGCCCTTGGGGTGTTGTGCATGTTGATTTGGGGCTTCAACTTTGTGATGATCAAAATCGGTCTGGACGGTGTGCCGCCGCTGCTGTTCACCGCCGAGCGCTTTACCCTCGCGTGTTTGCCCGCGTTGTTTCTGCCGCGCCCGGCGGGCTTGACCTGGCTGCGGTTGATTAACATCAGCCTGTTTCTGTTTTTAGGGCAATATGTGTTTTTGTTTGTGGCGATGAGCCACGGCATGCCGCCGGGCCTTGCCTCCATCACTTTGCAAATTCAGGCCTTCCTGACCATGAT
>JAYVYB010000137.1:0-12758 GCA_043784625.1 Methylovirgula sp. | reverse complement strand
CGCTTCATAAAAATCCAGAATCAGAGGAGTGGCAAACGGCAGGGCAATTGGCGGCGGGTTCACCGCGTGATGCGCTTCCTAACAGTCCGTTGCGTCATCGTCTATGATGCAAAAACATAACGCGCGACAAGAATCGCGCGTTATGTTGTGCGTTTTAAATAAAGCAAAAGAAAGTCACGCGATCAGGCTTGTGAGGCTCAATCCGCGATGATCTCCCAGTTCGGGGCGTCCCAGATCCGACCGGCCATGGTCTTGGCGGGAACCGTCGCGCTCGCGCCCGTCCAGCGCTTCAACTTTACGGAGATCTTCCACGGCCAATTCCAGCTTGACCCGCACATCTTCGATCTGGCCGCGCAGTTCATCTGCGGAGGCTTTCAGATTGTCGCGGCGGGCGCGGGCCGAGCGGGCATAAGTTGGATAGGCAAAATGGGCGGGGTCGGAAATGCCGGAGCGGGTTTCCTCATTGGTGATTTCGCGGTCGAGTTCACCGGCCATCCGGGCAAATTCGTTGACCATCATTTCAATTTTGGCGATCCGGCGCTTGTGGTCTTCGACCTGAAAGCGCTTCAATCGAAGCAGGCTGTCTCGGGACTTCATAACGCAACACTCCACAAATCGGGGCTTCTTGAAGCCAACCGTAAAAACAATTCAAAACCGCGAGACAGGCTGAATATGGCGCAGGGAAGTTTCCGCTTTCTTACTGAAATGACCGATTTCAGCGGTTTTAAGCGCAAATATCGTGAAAATATGAGATTTTTTCAAAAGATGACGGGCAAATTTACGGTAAGTTCTTAACGTTAATCGGGCCGATTGGCGGAACCTTATATTAACACTCGGGGCTAAAAATGCCAAAGGCGGGTGTTTAAGGCACCAAAACACCGGAAAATGAAAAAAACACCTAAAAAAAAGAAAACGCTTTCGTTCATATGGCGACAACTATTAGAGTTTGTTAACCATTGTTCTTTAGGTTTGAGTCGAGTTGGGCAGAGTTTGGCTCGAAACAAAGATTTTCAGATGCTTTTGATTTGGTTGCGCCGCAGTGGCGTCCCACCGGTCAAAATCGAGAGGGCGGGGAAAACACATGCGCGTACTTCTGGTCGAAGACGATAGCGCAACAGCGCAAAGCATCGAGCTGATGCTTAAATCCGAGACTTTTAATGTTTACACCACAGACCTTGGCGAAGAAGGCATCGACCTCGGCAAGTTGTATGATTATGACATCATCCTGCTGGATTTGAACCTGCCCGACATGTCCGGCTACGAAGTGTTGCGCTCCTTGCGCGTAGCCAAAGTAAAAACCCCGATTTTGATTCTGTCCGGTCTGGCCGGCATTGAAGACAAGGTTAAGGGTCTCGGCTTCGGTGCCGATGATTACCTGACCAAGCCATTCCATAAAGACGAGCTGGTTGCCCGCATCCACGCCATCGTACGCCGCTCCAAGGGCCATGCCCAATCGGTTATCGTTACCGGCGACCTCACCGTTAATCTCGATCAAAAAACTGTTGAAGTGGCGGGCAACCGCGTTCACCTCACCGGTAAAGAATATCAGATGCTGGAGCTGCTCTCCCTGCGCAAGGGCACCACGCTGACCAAGGAAATGTTCCTCAACCACCTTTATGGCGGCATGGACGAACCGGAACTCAAGATTATCGACGTGTTTATTTGCAAGCTGCGCAAGAAGCTGGCCAATGCGTCCGAGGGTCTTAATTACATCGAAACTGTTTGGGGCCGCGGTTATGTGCTGCGCGAACCAAGCGAAATGGACGAGCGCGTTTCAGCCTGAAGCGCAGCCCACCAAACACAAAAGCCATCCTTCAAGGATGGCTTTTTTTGTTGGTTTTTGCAATCGGCCGCTCGCTACCGCTTGGCGAATTCGGCGCTCAACATATTGTGCAGACTGGCGAAGGGCGATTCTGTTGCAGCGGGGGCGCTTGTCGCCGGGTTAATCATCCCGTCAAAATGCTGCACGCGCTGCGCCAGATAGAGCGAGCGCTGGCATAGGTCCTGCAAAACCAGCGGCAACAAAGCAAACACATCCGGAGAGGCGGCCAAGTGTTGGCTGGCCGGGCGCAACTTGCCCTTTTCCGCTAAGGATTGCGCCTTGGTCATGTCGCCCTGATTTACGGCGCGCTGATACAGCAGCCAAGAGGCCATATGCATCAGGCGGGTGGTGAGGCGCATACTTTCGGTGGCATAGGCCACGGCCAGGACGCGCGGTAGAGCCTTTGCCGCCAAGCGCCCCTCGCCATCCAGATAAGATGCAGACGCTTCCACCAGCGCCATGCCATCATGGAACAAATGATTGAAGCTTTCCGAAGTTGCCACACGGGCGCTGAACAAAACTGTGTTGTCCGCGTAGGAAGTTTCGCTAAATAATTTCTGCACTGCCATATCGCACGCCCTTGGTCATATCTGTTGCTCAAACGCCGCGCATGTCAAATGGCACAGGTCCGATTTGGCACAGACAGGTCTGTCTACGGGGTTGGGAGCAAGGGCGAGGCCAACGCGGGCTAAAAGCCACAAATCGCGGGTAAATCCGCAAAAAAGGACCACTCCGGCGTTGGAAGTGGCCCTAAAGTCATCTAGGGAGAATCGAACCAAGCGGAGGAAGGAGAAACAATGCGCTTAGAACACCTTCAAATTAACTCAAATTGTTTAAGATTTGGTTAATATTTGTGACAATCGCCAGCGGCTGTTTCAAACTGGCACACACGCGCAAAAGTTGTGTCTTTATTTGAAAAAATGATCCGCGGCCGCTTTGGATGCAATCTTGGATTGCTTTTTCTGCATCAAGCGCTCGATTTCGGCCTTTAGACGCTCCACCCGCTCGTCGAGCTCGTGTACCGAGAGCGCATCCAGATTTTGGCCGATTTCGTGCCCCTGCTGCGGCTTTGGCGCGGCGTCAAACGGGTGCTCACTAAAATTTGCCACGGGCGGGCTCCTCGCTTTGGTATAGATTGATCTAAGATATAGACTAGTCAAAACTTGCGCCGCTCTCAAGAGGATCGCTGATGCCCGCTGAACTCTCTCTGCCCGCCACCATGACCGCCATTGCCATTTCCGCGCCCGGCGGGCCGGAAGTCTTGCAAGCGCAAACGCGCCCGCTGCCTGCCATCAGCGCCAGCGAGGTGCTGATCAAGGTGTTTGCCGCCGGGGTGAACAGGCCGGATGTGTTGCAGCGCGCGGGTGCCTATCCGCCGCCTGCGGGCGCATCCGATCTGCCGGGGCTGGAGGTTTCGGGGGAGATTGTGCAATGCGGAGCCGATGTGCCAAACCGCCTCGGCGAGCAAGTGTTGGCGCTGTGTCCAGGCGGCGGCTATGCGCAATATGTCCGCGTTGAGGCTGCCCACGCTTTGCCGGTGCCAATGGGCTTGAGCATGATTGAGGCGGCGGCGGTGGCTGAGGCCTTTTTCACGGTGTGGACAAATGTGTTTCAACGCGGTGGTTTGCAAAGCGGCGAGACATTTTTGGTGCATGGCGGCACGTCCGGCATCGGCACCACCGCGATTCAGCTTGCCAAAGCTTTTGGCGCGCGGGTGCTCACCACTGTGGGCAGCGCCGCCAAGGCTGATGCGGCACGCAAGCTTGGCGCGGATTTGGTGATCAATTATCGCACCCATGATTTTGTCAGCGAGGTCAAAAATTTCACCGGCGGCAAAGGCGTAAACCTCATTCTCGATATGGTTGGTGGCGATTATGTCCAGCGTAATTATGAAGCGGCGGCAATAGATGGCCGTATCGTGCAGATCGCCTTTCTCAATGGCGCGAAAGTTTCGCTTAATCTGACCCCGTTGATGATCAAGCGCCTGCACCACACCGGCTCCACCCTGCGGCCGCGCTCAAACGCCGACAAGGCCGCCATTGCCAAAGAGCTGACCAAGCATGTTTGGCCGCTATTGGCAAAGGGTGAGTGCATGCCGCTGATTGATTCGACTTTCGCGCTCGCCGACGCTGCCAAAGCCCATGCCCGTATGGAAAGCTCGGAGCATATCGGCAAGATTGTGCTGGTGGTTTAAGGAAACAGCGCCGTATTGTCGCCGTCAAACACCGCCGTATCGCCGCTGGGCAGCAGCTTCATGCGTTCGCCGCTGAGACGGGAGGTGCTGATATGGCTGGCGCTCACCTCTTGATAGGTTAGCCAATGCATGGTGCTGGCAGGCGTCGTGGTTATAATTTTGAGCAGCGGCCCTGCCTCCACCCCCATTGAGGTGAGATAGGTTTCCACATCACGGTCCATGCCCGGCGTGGCGTTTCGGGTGATGCTTGCGGCGGGCTTGCGGATTTCCTCAACAAGCTTGCGGGAAATTTCCTGCTTTTTGCCGTTCACAATGCGGTAGCGCACCATAAAACGCCTCAAAACACTGTAGCGCTGATAGGTGACGCTGATCTGGTGCAGGCCTAAATAAGCGAGCGGGCTGACGATGCGGGCTTGGCCGCCGGCAAACACCAGCGGACAGGCCGAGGCGCAAAACGCCCCTGTGGTTTCCGGCTCGCCACGCCGCTCCAGCACTTTGCAGGGCTTGGCGCAGGGCTCAAATGTGGTTTTTGCCACCACCACAGCCAGTCCGCGTGCCCGAATGGCGCGGCCCATAGCGATCGCATCCTGCACCGAGCCGCCGGGCGAATTGAGCAATATCGGGCGTTTGACATCGCCAAGGCTGCGCAAAAAGGCGTTGAAGCGCGCGGCTGCTCCCGCATCAATGCGGCCTTGTGCGGCAATCCACTGCGGGCACCCTGCCAGGCAGCCGGAGCGCGAATCCCGCACCAGAGTGAAGCTTATTGCCGGGTCCTGTGCCGGTTTGGTTCCTTTGGCGGCGGCAAAACCCGGCGCGGCAACTAGCGCCAGCGCCAAGGCGATGCGTTTGACATTTTTCAGGAGTTTTGCCGTACTGATGCTCATGGTTGGAACGATGCCTGAAGTGTTGCCTAAAATGACCTCTGCAAGATGACTTAAGCCATATAGATGACGTCGGCGCGGCATTTGTCGAGGTCAGCAGGCCGCTTTAATGGGATGCCGTTCAAGTTAAACCCGAAACCGCAGCTTTTTTGCGGAACCAACCCTCGCCGGATTTGCTTTTAGGTGATGGCGCTTTTGCCACGGGACGCTTTAGCATGACCTTTAAATTCGATACTTCCAAGCCCCAGACCTCAACCGGCCTCGAGGACAGCGCCTCAAAACGGCGTTTTTTGAAATTGAGTGTTTTTGGCGCATTTGGCACCGCGTTTCTGGCCGGTTGCGCCAAGCTTGGCCTGCCCAAAGTCGCCAAGTCCACCGCCGGATATGAGGAGCGCGCCAAAGGCCAAAGCCATTGTCACGATTGCGTCCACTTTGAGGGGCCGCATGGCTGTTCGCTGGTGGAAGGCCCGATTAACCCGATGGGCGTCTGCAATTATTTTTTGCACGCCTGAGCGCGAGCGAGAGTCTGGAGCGTCTGCGCTGTGCGATTTACAATATCGCACAGCGCCGCACTGGTTAAATGCCCTTGAAACGTTTATTTATACGGCTCGGCAGAAATTTCTGGCGCCAAAAATAACGCTAAGGGAAACGCGCTTGGTTCATTTGTCTTCATCGCAGCTGAAAAAGCTGCCTATGCCGGATTTGGCCTATTCGCCCGCAGTGGCCCGCGAGACAGCGCCCCTTTATGAAAAAGTGCGCCGTGTCATGCCGGAAATTGAGTGGGCGATACACGCGCCCTATATCCGCGCCATAAATGAGCTAAAAAGGCAACGCAATGCGGTGATTTTGGCGCATAACTACCAAACGCCGGAAATTTACCACGGCGTGGCCGATGTGGTGGGCGATAGCCTCTATCTGGCCAAGCAGGCGGCGCTTGTTGATGCCGATATTATTATTCAGGGCGGCGTGCATTTCATGGCCGAAACCTCGAAGCTGCTCAGCCCGCATAAAACAGTGCTCATCCCGGACTCGCGCGCCGGATGTTCCTTGGCCGAATCGATCACCGGCGCTGACGTTCGCGCCCTTCGCGCCAAGCACCCCGGCGTTCCGGTTGTGGCCTATGTTAACACCTCCGCTGACGTGAAGGCAGAGGTCGATATTTGCTGCACCTCGTCAAATGCGGTGTCTGTGGTGGAAAGCCTCGGCGTGCCGGAAGTGGTCTTTCTGCCCGACCGCTATCTGGCCGCCAATGTCGCCGCGCAAACCAAAGTGAAAATCATTGCATGGCACGGTGCCTGCGAGGTGCATGAGCGCTTCACGGCGGGGGAAATCCGCGAATATCGGGATGCGCATCCGGGCATCGAAATCATCGGCCATCCCGAATGTCCGCCTGAAGTGATTGCCGAATGTGACTTTTCCGGCTCCACCGCAGGCATGATCAATTATGTGAAAACCCGCCGCCCGAAACAGGTGTTGATGGTGACGGAATGTTCGATGTCGGACAATGTCTCGGCTGAAACGCCAGATGTTGACTTTATCCGCCCGTGCAACTTTTGCCCGCATATGCGCCGCATTACCCTGCCTGCCATTCTCAACTCGCTGCTCAACCTTACAGAGGAAGTGACGATTGAGGCCGGTCTGGCTGAGCGGGCGCGCCGCTCTGTGCAGCGCATGGTGGACTTGCGGTGAGCCCAATCGCTGCCAAGGGCCATGCACCTATTTTGATTATCGGCGGCGGTCTTGCCGGGTTGTTTTGCGCGCTCAAGCTTGCGCCGCATCCCGTCACCATTCTTTCTGCCGCGCCTATTGGCATGGGGGCAAGCTCGGTTTGGGCCCAGGGTGGTATCGCGGCGGCTTTGTCGGACGGCGACACACCGGAAAAGCACACCCATGATACGCTGATCGCCGGAGCCGGAACCTCGGATGAAACCATGGTGCTGGAGATGGCGCGTGAGGCCCGCGCCCGAATTTATGATTTGCTCAGCTACGGAGTGCCGTTTGACCGCGATTTGGAAGGTCATCTCGTGCAGTCGCGCGAGGCAGCGCATTCCGAACGGCGCATTGTCCGGGTTAAAGGCGACACCGCCGGTAAAGCCATCATGGAAGCACTGGCGATTGCGGTTACAAAAAACCCTTCCGTTGAAGTTGTTTCCGGCGTCACCGCGCAAGAG
This sequence comes from Methylovirgula sp., assembly GCA_043784625.1. Classification (GTDB taxonomy): domain Bacteria; phylum Pseudomonadota; class Alphaproteobacteria; order Rhizobiales; family Beijerinckiaceae; genus JANXSV01. The sequence continues at coordinate 5,690 of JAYVYB010000137.1, read as the reverse complement.
CTTATTCTGGACAATGGCCGCGTCACCGGCGTTATCGTCGAAAAGAGCAATGGCGCGCTGATGAGCTTTGCCGCCAGCGCAGTGGTTTTGGCAACGGGCGGCGTCGGGCATTTGTTTCAGGTCACCACAAATCCGGTAGAGGCGCGCGCGCTGGGCATTGCGCTGGCGGCAAAAGCCGGAGCGGTTATTTCAGACGCCGAATTTGTGCAGTTTCACCCCACCGCCATCAACATCGGGCGCGACCCTGCGCCGCTGGCAACCGAAGCTCTGCGGGGCGATGGCGCGATTTTGCTGAATGGCGCGGGCGAGCGGTTTATGGTGGCTATCCACCCTGATGCGGAGCTCGCACCGCGCGATATTGTGGCGCGGGCAGTGTTTGCCGAAATGGCCGCCGGACGCGGTGCATTTTTGGACGCGCGCGCGGCCATTGGCGAAGAGTTCAAGGAAAAATTCCCCACCGTTTATGCCATTTGCTTGAGCGCCGGCATCGACCCGGCGAAGGAACTTATTCCGATTACGCCCGCCGAACATTACCACATGGGCGGGGTTTGTACCGATGCGCGCGGGCGCACCTCTCTTGCGGGGCTGTGGGCTGCGGGCGAGGTGGCCTGCACCGGCGTGCATGGTGCCAACCGTTTGGCGTCAAACTCGCTGTTGGAAGCGGTGGTGTTTGCGGCGCGCATCGCCGAAGACGTTGGCGGCTTGGTGCTGCCGGTTCCGGCGCTGGAAAAGCAGATCAAGCCCTCCAACATCATCAAAGACGAGCGCGGTCTGGAGGCGGAGCTGCGCGCCGCTATGGCGCTGCATGTGGGGGTGGTGCGAAACGCCCAAGGCATGAAAACCGCCTTGAAAATTATAGCGAAGGTGGCAAAGCAGGCGGACAGCCTGACCTTGCGCAATATGGCAACCTCCGCCTTCATGATCACATCGGCGGCGTTGCACCGGCAGGAAAGCCGTGGCGGACATTTTCGCAGTGATTTTCCGCTGCCTAACCCTGCCCTTGCCAAGCGCTCGCATTTCACGCTGGCGCAAGCGCGCAAATTGACCGGTGAGGCTTCATGACCGCGTTTCTCAACCCGTTTTTAATTGAAGAGGCGGTGCGCGCTGCCTTAAGCGAAGACCTTGGCCGCGCCGGAGATATCACCACCCTGGCGACCATTCCAGCCGCCGCCACTGCCACAGCCGCGATTGTTTCGCGCGAGCAGGGTGTTATTGCCGGAATTGAGCTGGCGCGAGCCGCATTCCGGTTGGTTGATCCGGCGCTGAAGTTTGAAGTTTTTGTCGGCGATCGCGGCAGTGTTGCCCCCAAACAGCAAGTGGCGCGCATTTCCGGTTTGGCGCGGCCATTGCTCAGCGGCGAGCGGGTGGCGCTGAATTATATGGGCCGCTTGTCCGGCATCGCCACGCTCACCGCCAAATTTGCTGCCGAGGTTGCGCATACCAAGTGCAAAATCGCCGACACCCGCAAGACCACGCCGGGGCTGCGAGCCTTCGAGAAATATGCGGTGCGCTGCGGCGGCGGCATGAACCACCGCTTCGGACTTGATGACGCGGTGCTTATTAAGGACAATCATATCGCGGTGGCAGGCGGCGTCATCCCTGCCCTGCGCGCCGCCAAGGCCAGCGTCGGCCATCTGGTCAAAATCGAGATTGAGGTGGACACGCTCGCCCAGCTTGGCGAGGTGATCAGCGAAGGGGCCGACGTGGTTTTGCTCGACAACATGAGCACGGACATGCTGCGCGAGGCGGTGAGGATGGTTGCAAACACTGCCGCCCGAAATGGAAAGCTGCTGTGCGAAGCGTCCGGCGGGGTTAACCTCAAAACCGTACGGGCGATTGCTGAAACAGGCGTTGATTTGATTTCGGTTGGCGCGCTCACCCACTCGGCCAGCGTGCTGGATTTGGGCTTGGATATTGTGATCGGGTGACGCCCTCATCCGGTGTTCGACCCCCTTCGGCAATTGGTCGCTAGAGTCCTTCTCCCGCCTGCGGGAGAAGGTGCCTGAAGGGCGGATGAGGGGATGCGGCATGGGCTAAAATGGTTAGCCAGAAAATCAGACCAAAATGCGCGCACAACCTGTATCAAGTTGCAAATCAGTTGCAATCCGGTTGCAGGAAATCGGCCAAAATCACCGTGTTTTGTCGTGTTTGGCCGATAATATGGCCGATTGGCCGGGTTTTGGCCAACCATGCCGGGAAACAGGCCAAATATCGGCCACGCCAAGATATTGTTTTTAAACGATAAATCTGCGCCGTGGCCATGTTTGGCCGATGTTGGCCAGCTCTTTTAGGGTGGTTTTAGGCCAAAACCGGCATTTCAGCGGCGAAATTCAAAAAGCCAAATGATAAAATTTGCCTTTCCGGCGGCTTGGTTTTATACAGGCAGCAATCCCGTCAGTTTTAGCGTATTTAAGGCTTAGCCTTGGCCCCGCCGGAGCCTGACCTGTCTTGCCAGTTTGGTGGTTAATTCTTGCCAGTTTGGCCGTTAATTTTGGAGATCGCTTATGAGCTTTGCGCCCCTTATGCCGAAGGCGACCGCCGTCTGGCTGGTTGAAAACACTTCGCTCACCTTTCAGCAGATCGCCGATTTCTGCAAATTGCACCCTTTGGAAGTTAAAGGCATCGCCGATGGTGAAGTTGCCACCGGCATCAAGGGCCATGATCCGGTAACTTTCGGGCAATTGACCCGCGATGAAATCGCCAAGGGCGAAGCAAATCCTGATCATCAATTGCATCTGGCACCGCCAAAAGTGAAGCTGCCAGAGGCTAAAAAGGTGCGCGGTGCCCGTTATACGCCACTTTCGCGCCGTCAGGACCGTCCAAATGCCATTTTGTGGCTGGTGCGCAACCATCCGGAGCTTAAAGACGCGCAATTGATGCGCCTTGTCGGCACCACCAAAACCACGCTCGACTCGGTGCGCGAGCGTTCGCATTGGAACTCGGCCAATCTTGCCCCGCTCGATCCGGTAACCCTCGGACTTTGTTCGCAAATTGACCTGGACTTTGAAGTGGCGCGCGCCTCCAAAGACAAGCCGCGCGTTGAAGAAGACCGCAGCCAGACCTTGGTTTCGGCTGAAATTACAACAGCAAAATCCCAGCCTGAGCGCACTTCGGAAGCTGACGTCTTTGGCCAGCGCAGCGCCCCTGCCAAAGAAGAAGACATCGATGTGGACAGTGTGTTTGCCCGCCTTAAAGGCCTGAAAACAAAAGAGTAACTGAAAGAGAAAAGCTTGGCGCATTTTCACGAGCTGCGGGTTTATTACGAGGACACCGATTTTTCCGGCCTTGTTTACCACGCCTCGTATTTGCGGTTTCTGGAGCGTGGCCGCACAGAATGGTTGCGGGCGCTCGGCGTGAGCCAGTCTGACACCCATGCCACGGACGCTTTAGCCTTCGTGGTGCGGCAAATGCGCATCGATTTTATCAAGCCTGCAAAAATGGATGATATTTTACGCGTTGAAACCGGGCTGGGCCTGCTTGGTGGTGCCTCTTTGACGCTGCATCAACGTATTTTGCGTCAGGAAACTGAGCTGATCACAGCCGAGGTCAAAATCGCGGTGGTGCAGAATGGTGTTCCCAAACGCCTCCCGTCCGCGCTGCGCGAGGCTCTTTCAACGCCGCGATAAGCTGCGCCCCGCTGCACGTGGGGCTACACGAGGGTTTGGCAAAACACTTGATAAGACCGGCTTAAAAGCCCATATGTGAGGTTCCAATCGCGGCCTTGAACCGCTTTTACCGGAGATCAACGATGTTTATTCAGACAGAAGCCACGCCAAACCCCGCCACATTAAAGTTTTTGCCCGGCCGCACCGTGCTGGAATCCGGCGCGCTCGAATATTCCACCCCGGATGCGGCGCAAAAATCGCCCCTCGCCTCGGCGCTGTTTTCCGTTCCGGGCGTATCCAACGTGTTTTTCGGCTCGGATTTTATTTCGGTTACCCGCGACACCGGCGAGTGGCAGCACCTGAAACCGGCAATCTTGGGCGCGATCATGGAGCACTACATGACCGGCGCACCGCTGGTAAACGGCGGCGTAGATGCGCTTCAAGTGCATGAAGATGAAGAGTTTTTTGCGCCAGCCGACGCCGAAACCGTGGCAACCATCAAGGAATTGCTCGAAACGCGCATTCGTCCGGCTGTGGCGGGAGATGGCGGCGATATTACTTTTCGCGGCTTCAAAGATGGCACAGTGTTTTTAAAAATGAAGGGTGCCTGCGCGGGTTGCCCGTCATCGACCGCAACCTTGAAACACGGCATTCAGAACTTGCTCAAGCACTTTTTGCCGGATGTTAAGGCCGTTGAACAGGTCTGATATTGAACAAATTTTGAGACCCAAAGGCGTGCCAGACTGCAACCCCGAACATGTTTTCATCTGAATGATTATGCCTGAATGATAATACTTGCCATCGACACGTCCCTTTCAGCTGTGGCTGCCTGCGTTTTGAACACGGAGACAAACCAGGTTCTGGCCTATGAAACTATCAGCATGGAGCGCGGCCATGCCGAAGCTTTGCTGCCGCTGGTTGATAGGGTTATGGCGCGCGTTGAAGGTGGCTTTGCCGCATTAGGGCGTATTGCCGTGACCATTGGGCCGGGGTCGTTTACCGGAATAAGAGTTGGCGTGGCAGCGGCAAGAGCGCTTGGGCTGGCTTGCGAGGTTCCTGTGGTGGGGGTTTCGACTTTGGCGGCACTTGCAGCGCCAATGATGAACCTTGACCCTCCAGCGACCGTTATAGCGGCTGTGGACGCTCGCCACGGCCAGATTTATGTGCAGGCGTTTACGCCGGAGGGCCGAACTCTGATCTCGGCACGCATTGCGCCGGTGCGGGATGCAGTGCGGCTGTTTGGCGGCGGGCCTTTGCGCATTGTGGGCTCCGGAGCACAAGCTGTGGCAATTGAAGCTTGGACTATGGGCCTGAAAGCCGATGTTGCCGACGTTCTGAACGCGCCGGACATCGTGTATGTGGCGCGGCTGGGTTTGCTGGCGGATCCCGCTGTGAGCGCGCGGCCGCTTTATCTTAAAGCGCCGGATGCAAAGCCGCAGATTGCAAAGCATATTCCGCTTGCGGGCACCAATCAGCCATTTTAAAAGTCTGTAATGTTTGGTTTTTTTAAAAATAGCGGCACTCCGAACGTTCGGCGCATTGGCGCAAGCGAAGCGGTCGCCTGCGCGAAGATTCACGCGCCCGCTTTTGCGCATCCATGGAGCGCATCCGAATTCGAAAGCCTGTTGTGTGACCAGTCCTGCATTGCAGACGGGGCCTATCTGGGCGCGCGGGCCAAATTGGCCGGATTTTGTCTGTCACGCCGCGCCGCAGACGAAGCTGAGATTCTGTCCATTGCCGTTGCTTCCGATGCCCGCAGAGGCGGGATGGGCAAGGCGCTTCTGGCCACACATCTGGCGCGATTGGCTGGTTTTGGCACAAAAGTGCTGTTTCTTGAGGTCGAGAGCGGCAACCTGCCTGCCATTGGCCTCTACCAGCATTTTGGTTTTGTCGAGGTGGGACAGCGCCCGGCCTATACCCGGATGAAAGACGGCAGCCTTGCCAATGCGCTTATCATGCGGCGCGATCTGACGTGACGGCGGCTCCGTTCCATCGTCACGCCGCTGTTTTGATCTTGCCGTACCAGACTCTCGGAGTCTGCGGGCAAATCTGATGGCAGCAATTCGATTCGCATTGGTTATGGTG
>JAYVYB010000136.1:0-2266 GCA_043784625.1 Methylovirgula sp. | reverse complement strand
GCCGCTTAACGACATCTTGGTCGAAATGGCCCATGAGCTTGCCGCGCGCATCTACAATATCTGCCTTGATGCTATCGTCTAGCTCGGCTCGCAGAGTATCAAAAGCGGCGTCAATCTCGTCGTTGTCGCGTGCCGTCTGTTGAATTTCGAATACGCGCTTTACAAAATCCGTCCCGCTTTCAATCGCGCCCAAAACCTCGTCGCTGGCTCCAAAGACGCCATCGAAAAGTTTAAATTTCTCCTGCAACAGCTCAAAAACGCGTTCTTCTGCGCGGTTCTTCAAGTTAAGGAGGTTGATCACCATAACATCAATTTTTTGTCCGTAACGGTGACAACGTCCTATTCTCTGCTCCACGCGCTGCGGATTCCACGGCAAATCAAAATTAATGAGTAGCGAGCAAAACTGAAGATTGATGCCCTCAGCACCAGATTCTGTGGCGATTAGAATCGTTTTTTGGTTTTTGAACGCGTCAACGATGGCGGCTTTCATATCCGCAGTCTTCGACCCGGAAATGGCGTCTGAGCCAGCGTGGCGAGTCTTCCAGTCGGCATATATCAAGTGACTGGACGGGTCATTATTTTGTCCATTCATCAATGCTATCTGGCCTTGATAGCCATTTGCTGAAAGCAGTTCCGCCAAATAACGTTGCGTTCGAACGGATTCAGTAAAAATTACGGCTTTGCGTTGGCCCTTTTTTGCCTCGATCTCATCCAGGACCTTTTTCATTCCTTGAATGAGTTTTTCACCCTTTGCGTTTGATTTGATGCTGACTGCCAGATCACGATACTCAATTAATTCTGCAATTTCAGCGCTTAACTTCTCAGAATCGACCAGCGGACCTTCGTCGTCGTCCTCAGCATCGTCGTCTCCTTGCCATTCTTCCGCAATTTCGTCAGCGGTATCAATATCCGAGAAATCTTCCGGCTCCAGTGGCTGAAGCTTTTTCAACCGCTCAATGATTGATGTTAAAGTGTCTGCAACAGCAAATGTAGATGACCCAAGAATTTTCCGAACCACCAAGGTGACTAGTTGATTTGGTTTCTCACCAAATGCAATCGTATCCTTTCTCTGCAAGTAAGCAGACAAACTGTCGTATAATTTGACCTCATTGTCATGAGGTTCGAATTTGAAAGTCGTTGAAATGCGCTTGGTATAATTGATATGTCCAGCTGCCTGCACGTCTTTGCGAAGGGTTCGTAGACAAATTGACTTGAGTCGATCACGTAAAATAGCCAAGCTTGCGGCGGTAGGCTTTCCCCCGTAATTTGTCTTGAAACTAGCTTCATCACCAAATAAACGCTCATCAATAATTGACACCAGTCCAAACAGCTCCATGAGAGAATTTTGTAACGGCGTAGCGGTAAGCAATAGCTTGAATCTATCTTTTAAAGCCCGTTGGAGAGCTTTTGCCCGCTTTGAAGTCCCTTTTTTATATACATTGCGTAGGCGATGGGCTTCATCAAAAATCACCAAATCCCAATCAACAGCAATTAGATCGGATTCTTTCAGTGCGGCAAACTCATACGACGTGACGACGATCCGATCTGTCACGTCAAACGGCTGTTTCTTGCCCCCCTTGTTGAGTTCCTTGAAAGTCTTGGATTCAAGAATGAGTGAGTTGAGGCCAAACTTGTCGCGAAGTTCTTGCGTCCATTGTTTCCGCAACGAAGCTGGAACTATTAGCAAAATATGTCGTCTCTTCTCTGCCCAGCGTTGAGCGATGACTAAGCTTGCTTCTATCGTCTTTCCTAGGCCCACTTCATCCGCGAGAATAGCGCCTCGTGGCACTGGCGGTTGAAGCGCAAACAATGCTGCATCAACTTGATGTGGGTTCATTTGAACGCGAGCTGTCGAAAGTGATTTTGCAAAAGAATCATCGTCTACTCCATCAAGTGTTATGCGATGGGCAAGATACTGACTGTGGTAGTGAGTAAAAGAATTCATACACACCTTTTCAAATAGTATTCCGTAAAAAAATTAAAGAACATTTTCAGCCTGCAAAACAACCGGACAAATGTGATTTTCGGGAGAGGAATCGCAGGTCTATGATTACTCGCTAAATAATTGCCGACTATTCCGGCGCGCGCAAGTCTAAACCTGTCAAGTTCTGCCATGTTGTTGGTTATTCAGACACTGAGCGAAGCTAGTGGATTGATCGGAACGGAGGAGTCCTGATCTGGATTCCCTTTGACGTTGTTTTGTGCGAGTCTTTCTGATGCGCACAGGGATCAATTTCACCATTTCATTTGTGGATCGCGAACGTCT
>JAYVYB010000135.1:0-1918 GCA_043784625.1 Methylovirgula sp. | reverse complement strand
AGACGTTCGCGATCCACAAATGAAATGGTGAAATTGATCCCTGTGCGCATCAGAAAGACTCGCACAAAACAACGTCAAAGGGAATCCAGATCAGGACTCTTCCGTTCCGATCAATCCACTAGGTGTTTAATCCCGGACTTTGATGGTGCAATATATTCCTTGGCATGGAGGGAAGCGCTATGGGACAAATTCTGCACGGCAGCGCCATAACGACAGAGGCAATCCGTCGAGCAACACAGCATAATCAAGAGAGCTTGAAAGCGCTGGCGAGGCGTTATGGGATCAATCCAAAGACAGTGGCCAAATGGGAGGAGAGAACCTCCGTTTGTGATCTTCCGACCGGCCCGTCGGTGTTAAAATCGACGGTTTTGACGCTTGAAGAAAAAGCGATTGTTGTGGCTTTCATACGTCACACACTGCTACCACTCGACGACTGCCTCTATTCCTTGCAGGCGACCATCCCACGTCTGACCCGTTCATCCTTGCACCGCTGCCTGCAAAGACACGGCATTTCCATACTGCCGGAAGTTGGTGGCAGCAAGCCTGCAGAGCAGAAGTTCAAGGCCTATCCGATTGGCTATTTCCATATCGATATTGCCGAGTTGCAAACTGCCGAAGGAAAGCTTCATCTCTATGTCGCCATTGGTAGGACGAGTAAATTTACCTTTGTTCAACTGGTAACCAAAGCCAATCGCGTCACTGCTTCTGCTTTCCTGATGGCCTTGATTGAAGCTGTTCTCTATAAAATCCACACAGTTCTACCCGATAGCGGCATCTAGTTCACCTTTCCGCCTCGATGTGCCGATGGCCGAACGTCATCCTACATGAACCACATGTTCGATTTGCGCTGCCTTGAGAATGAAATCGAACAACGCCTGACAAAAGTCAGACACCCGTGGACGAATGGACAAGTCGAGCGCATGAATCGCACGATCAAGGAGACAACCGTTAAACGGTATTATTACGACAGCCATGATCAGCTCAAACTGCATTTGGGCCAGTTTCTCAATGCCTACAATTTTGCTCGGCGTTTAAAAACGCTCAAAGGCCTCACACCGTATGAATTTATCGCAAAAATCTGGATAAAAGAGCCTCAAAGATTCAGAATTAGTCCAATCCACCATCTTGCGGGACTAAACACGTAGGAACTTCTAACATCTCATTCATACCAATTTACAACCAATCTCTTCAAAAATGATTGCGCTGTCATCACAGCTATGGTAGCGCTCTCATCAATGGTATGCTTGGCCGGCTGGTCTCGAATACATCCAAATACGTTGAGACTGGCATTGCACTGTTCAATGTAATCCATGAATGCGTTCCTTGCCTCGCACAGGTTATGGCAAGTGCGCTTCTGACCGAAATCCGCCGTTACCGGAACCGCCGATCTTCAAACGTTCATCAACCACAGCCAAAGCGGAAGGATGTATTGGGCTCAAGAGCGCGGGATTGCCTCCCGAAAACCTCACAAACCTCAAAAAACAAAGGGAAACGTCCATGAACATCTCATGTATAATTTTTCTAAGCGCCGCAATTCTAGCGGCTTCGGGTCTGTCGTCACGGGCTGACAACGCTGCAGACGCGCTGCAGGTTCCCGCCAAAAGTCTCCCGGTGCCGACCGAAGATATCAGCCCGGAAATGCAGGCTTTCATCAAGGCTCCGCTCAACCCAGACTGGAATAAACTCTGGAAAACAGCCGATGAAGCACGGGCTTTTGCCAATGTTCAGGCAGCCGGTGTCATGAAGGGCATCCAGGGTTTGAAAGACCGGATGGGCGTCACGGTGGAAGCAACCACGATGGATGGCGTCAAAGTTTACGTCATCACCCCAAGCACCATCGCCCCTGAAAATAAGGATAAGGTTATTATCCACACTCACGGGGGCTGCTACGTGCTCTTCCCCGGCGAGTCAGGCACAA
>JAYVYB010000134.1:0-15160 GCA_043784625.1 Methylovirgula sp. | reverse complement strand
TCGCTCATCAAACCACGAACCAAATCAGCCTCCCCTCAGAAAGGGAGCTTGAATCACGTTTCAACCGATTTGGGAATCCTCTTTGTCAACAAAACCTAGTCTTTAACTCAATGTACAATGATCAAAACCGCAAGAGCCGAAACGCTTTTAGAGAGATCTGGAGCAAAACAGATACGCAGTAGAATAATATGAGTTGGCGTCGCGTTCAGTAGGAGTTGAGTATGAGTTCGAAAGTTTCTTTAGGCTTGGCAGCCGCAATCTTGCTTGCAGCAGGTTCGGCCCAGGCAGCAACAGTTTCCACAACATTTAACAACAAGATCACCATTGCAGCCGAATGTATTGTTGGCGCGGTAAGCGACATCGATTTTGGTACGCATGGTATTTTGGCAACCAACATTGACGGCACCACTGCAATCAATGTTACCTGCACAAACAGCACCGCGTTTTCTATTGCGTTGGACAAGGGATTGACCGGTGCCACCACTTCGTCACGCGTAATGACCGGCCCGGGCGCGCCAGTTTCTTACTCGCTGTATTCAGATGCAGCGCGCACGTCAAACTGGGGTAACGTTTATCCTTCTGACACAATCCAAGGCACAGGCACAGGCGTCGCGCAGACCCTGACAGTTTATGGCCGCGTTCCACCACAGGCAGCACCAACACCGGGCGCCTACTCGGATACTGTAACGGTTACTGTCACCTACTAAGCTTTCACTCCGAGTGAATGTTTTAAGGGAGCCTCGCGGCTCCCTTTTTGCGTTCAATCTGTCCGCGTCCGCCCGATTTTGTGCGGTATGGAAAATAAATGATGAACGCCGGGTTTTTATGCTTAACCCTTGAATAATTTAACTCAATTTTTATCATACTCAGTAATACTCTCAACTTAAGCGGGCATGTAACCTTGGCGCTTCAGACGGGATGGTCCTCACGACACTCCATAAACTGACCGCCCGGCACTGGCAGCTTCGGGATGATTAGGCAAAAATTTTTGGATTATTTGTAAGGAGTTTCGTATGAAGAGCTTAGTAAAATACGCTGCATTGGCGGCAGCAATCGTTGTCGGCGGTCAGGCTTCCGCCACAACTGTGACAACCAGTTTCAATGCCAAGATTACCATTGTGGCGGCTTGCACAATGACCACGCCAGCTGACCTTGATTTTGGCAGCACCGGTTTGATTACCGCGAATATTGATCAGACTACGACGATGAACGTCACCTGCACCAATACAACACCCTATAACATCGGCCTCGACAAGGGCACGAACGGCGCCAGCGTCAGCGCCCGTTTGATGAAACACACCACGCTTGCAGCAACCGTGCCTTATTCGCTCTACAGCAATTCGGGCCGTACCATCAACTGGGGCAATACCATCGGCACAGACACATTGGCTGGCACCGGTACCGGTTCTGCGCAAACCATCACAGTTTATGGCCGCGTCGCACCGCAAAGCGCACCGACTCCGGGCAGCTATACCGATGCTGTCACTGTGACCTTGACCTACTAAATCGTCGTCTCACAACAAAAACCGATGGCGTTGATCCGCCATCGGTTTTTTGCTTTCAGAGCTTATAAGCGCCGAAAAATGCGCCGTATCCCGGCAGGCTCAGCGTTAAGTCTTTCAGCTTGGCACCAAACCCGTGGCCTGAAACGGCTTGCGCAGCCACCGGCAGCTTGTAAGTTACCGGCTCCGGCTTCAGGTTAAACACGCATAGCATCGCCTCTTGGCCGATGTTGCGGGTAAAGGCCAAAATCGGCTCGCTGGCGGCGTGAAAACGGATATCCCCTTCAAGTAGCAGCTGTTGGCTCTTGCGCCATGCCAGAAACGCCCTGACGCGGTTAAGCCCGCTCTTGGGATTTTTCTGTTGCCGCGCCACGCTCATTTTGCGGTGATCTTCTGGAATTGGCAGCCATGGTTCGCGCGCGGTGGTAAATCCGGCGCGGACGCCATCGGTCCACGGAATCGGCGTGCGGCAACCGTCGCGGCTTTTCATCTCCGGCCAGAAGGCGATTCCATAAGGGTCGCGCAATTTCTCGAAGGGCACATCCACATCGGTTAAGCCAAGCTCTTCACCGTTATAAATGCATTGTGAGCCGCGCAGGGATGTCATCATCGCGAGAGACAATGGCGCGAAATCCTGGGAAAGCGGCGGCGCATTCCAGCGTGTGGCAGCACGGATCACGTCATGATTTGACAAAGCCCAGCAAATCCAGCCGCCTTTGCCCACGGCCTCAAACTCTTCGACTGCATGGCGAATGTAGGCGGCATTGTCTTTGCACGACAGCAAGTCAAAACCGTAACACATATGCATTTTATCGCCGCCGGTGGTGTATTCGGCGATCAGGCGGTTGGTGTCGGCGCCCGCGCCCACCTCGCCAACAGCGGCAATATTGGGGTAGGTGTTGAACAGCGCCCGCAGCTCTTGCATCACCGCAAGATTTTCCGGGCGGGATTTGTCGTAGATATGCTGCTGATAGCCGTAGGGGTTGGACTCCGGCACGTCCACCACAAGGGGGTTGTTGTTTGGCGGGTTGTCACGCAGCTTCTGGTCATGAACATAATAGTTCACTGTGTCATGCCGGAATCCGTCAACGCCGCGCTTCAGCCAAAAATCAATGGTTTTATAGAGTGCCTCGCGCACGTCCTTGTTATGAAAATTCAAGTCCGGCTGCGATGTCAGAAAGTTATGCAGATAATATTGGCAGCGGCGTGTGTCCCACGCCCAAGCTGAGCCGCCAAAAATCGACAGCCAGTTGTTGGGCGGCGCGCCGTCGGATTTGGCGTCGGCCCAAACAAACCAATCGGCCTTCGGGTTCACTTTATTGGAGCGGCTTTCCTTAAACCACGGATGCGAGTCCGCCGTGTGGGAAATCACCTGATCAATCATCACCTTCAGGTTTAGCTTGTGCGCTTTGGCGATGAGAGCATCAAAGTCCGCTAATGTGCCGAACAGCGGGTCAACATCGCAGTAGTCCTCAACGTCATAACCATAGTCTTTCATCGGCGATTTAAAGAACGGGCTGAGCCAAATGGCATCAACGCCCAAACTTGCAACGTAATCCAGCTTGGCAGTGATGCCCGGCAGGTCGCCGACGCCATCACCATTGGAGTCGGCAAAGCTGCGTGGGTAGATTTGATAGATTACCGCCCCACGCCACCAGTCTGCGGCGGATTTTGAAGGCTTCACTGCAGTCATGGCGCGCTCTTTCTTTTTGAACACTCGAAATCAGGTTGAAAGATTTTAGGCGAGTCTTGCGAAAATTTAAAGCGCTTTGATAAATTCTCTTGCTCTGTGTCTGAAATCACGCAAAATTGCAGAAAGCGGATTTAAAAATAACAAATTCAGGGCAGGTCAGCGCCGGTGGCGAATAAATCGATGAACCTCAAGCAGTTGGCCGAGCACCTGGACTTATCTCAGGCGACGGTAAGCCGCGCGCTGAATGGCTACCCGGAAATTCGCGAGGCCACGCGCAATAAGGTGCTGGCTGCCGCCGCCGAATTCGGCTATCGCGCCAATTCGATTGCCCGCAGTCTGGCCACCGGGCGTAGCGGCAATATCGGCATTGTGTTTCCGGACAATTTCGGCATGATGTTCGACCCGCATTTTCTCGAATTTCTCGCCGGTGCGGCGGAAATGCTTTCCACCCGCGACATGAGCATCAATCTATCGATGCCTGACCGTAACCACGAAAGCTCGAAATACGCTGATATCATTCGCTCACAATTGGCGGACGGCTTTGTTGTCAATGGTCCGGTGCGGCACGATTCACGCGTGGCATTGCTGCAAAGCCTGAAAACCCCGTTTATCGTGCACGGCCGCACCGAGGCGGATGTGCCCTATGCCTGGGTGGATATTGACAATGCCTCGGCGTTTCAGCGCGCCGCGCAATTGCTAATCGGCTTCGGCCATCGCCGCATTGCGCTGATCAACGCGCCGAAACACTTTCACTTTGCCACCCAGCGCGAGCTTGGGTTGAAGCAAGCGCTGGAGGCTGCGCGGCTGACGCCTGACGAAGGGCTGATTTTCAACGAGCCGCAAACCGAAGACGGCGGCTATCGCCTGACCAATTTAATCCTGCAAAAAAGCCCCCGCCCCACTGCCATTATGTGTGGCTCGATGATTTCGGCTTTGGGGTGTTTGCGCGCGCTGCGGGATGCCGGGCTGGAAGTGCCGCAGGACATATCGGTTATCTCGCATGATGACGTCTTCCCTTACATCCGCGCGGAGGCTATGCGTCCGGCGCTGACCACGACGCGCTCTTCCTTGCGCGAGCACGGCCGCCGTATCGCTGAAGTGCTGAACGATATAATCGATGGCAAATTGCCGCCGAATTATAATGAGATTATCCCGTTAGAGCTGGTTTTGCGCGACTCTGTCGGGCCGGTAAAACAGGGCTAGGACGTTTTTTATGGCAGTAAATACGTTTTTTTGCGTTGATGGGCATACCTGCGGCAATCCGGTGCGGCTGGTGGCGGGTGGCGGCCCGGCACTGGTCGGCGCCAATATGGTCGAAAAGCGCGCCGATTTTCTCGCCCGTTTCGATTGGATCCGCACCGGTTTGATGTTTGAGCCGCGCGGACACGATATGATGTCCGGGGCGATCCTGTATCCGCCGACCCGGCCCGACTGTGATATCGCGTTTTTGTTTATCGAGACTTCCGGCTGCCTGCCAATGTGCGGCCACGGCACCATCGGCACGGTGACCATGGCGCTGGAGCGGGGTTTGGTGACCCCGCGCGAGCCCGGCATCTTGCGGATTGACACCCCGGCGGGTTTGGTCGAGGCGCGCTATGTTCAAAATGGAGCCTATGTTGAAAGTGTGCGGCTGACCAATGTCGCCAGCTTTCTCCATTCGCGCGCGCTGACAGCCGAAGTTGAAGGTTTGGGCGAGATCGTTGCCGACGTGGCCTATGGCGGCAATTTTTACGCAATTATCGATCTGCAAAAGAATTTTGCCGGGCTGGAACACGTTCAGCCCTCGGACATTTTGCGCTGGAGCCCGAAAGTGCGGGCAGCTTTTCGCAAAAAATATGACTTTGTCCACCCCGAAAACGCTGCCATTAATGGCCTCAGCCATGTGATGTGGACAGGCACTCCAACTGTTGCGGGTGCGCATGCCAAAAATGCAGTGTTCTATGGCGACAAAGCCATTGACCGTTCGCCTTGCGGCACAGGAACTTCCGCCCGCATGGCGCAATGGACGGCGTTAGGCAAGCTGAAAGTCGGCGATGCCTTCGTGCATGAGAGCATCATCGGCTCTCTGTTCAATGGCCGCGTTGAGCGGATGGTCAAGTGTGGGCCTTATGACGCTATTATTCCCTCGATTGAGGGATGGGCGCGGATGACCGGCTATAACACCATTTTTATCGACGACCGCGACCCGTTTGCCCACGGTTTTGAGGTTAAGGATCGAGGTTGAAGCGCCTCGAGCCATTCCCTCTCCCTGTGGGAGAGGGTGAGGCAAACTCTACCTTTTTACCCAGCTCAACATCGCCTTAAAGCCAAAGTCCAGCACGCCAATCAGCGCCGCAACATCGGCGCGGAAGGTGACACCAAAGGCAATCGCGGTGGTGATGGCGCTGCCAATGGCTTGGGTTTTCAGCTTCTCCGTGAGGCTTTCGACAACCAGCGGCGCAACAACCGGCGCGATAATCTGTGCAGGAGCTACAACCCCCGCTGCCACATCGGCCACGCGCCGCTTGTTAGGAATTGCGCCCGGCAGATCACTGCCTTCAAGGCTGATATGGCTGCCATTGGTGCCTGCCGGTTCGAGCGGCATGGTGTGCAACGGCTTCTCGATCAGGCCCATGGCAATGGTGTCGTTGCTGAGGCGGTCGATCAGGATAAAGCCGCCAAGCTCGCGATTGGCCACGTAAGTGTCACAGACAATGGCGCGATCAAGGTTGAGTTCCAGCGAGCCGATTTCGTTCAGTTCTAAGCCTGAGGCCGCTTCAACCGCGCCACTGCCGATGTTGATTTTGTCAATCTTCGAACTCAGCGTCGCGGTGGCGATACGGGTGCCAAGCTTTATCAAATAGGGTTTGTCTGCAACCATGGCGGTTTGTGACACCCACAGCAATTTTGCCACCAATTTATCCGCCACAAAGGCGGGTTGGCTCGATAGTGTAATCACATCACCGCGCGAGGCATCGACCTCGTCAGCGAATGTCACAGTCACGGACTGTCCGGCCACGCCGAGCTCCGCATCCTGATCGCCGACAATCACGCGGGCGATCTTGGTGTCTTTGCCCGATGGCAGCACCTTGACCCTATCGCCAGGGAACACCCGCCCGCCAGCGATCAGGCCGGAAAAGCCGCGAAACTCATGGTTTGGCCGGTTGACCCACTGTACCGGCAGCCGGAACGCCGCCTCGCGCAAAGTGTCTTCAATCTCGATATTTTCCAGAAACGTCAAAAGGCTTTGGCCCTGATACCACGGCATGTGCGCGCTGGGCTCAAGGATATTATCGCCATCTTTGGCCACCACCGGAATGCAGGTGATGGAGCTAAAGCCAAGCTGGGCGGCAAATGCGCGGTAGTCCGCCTCAATCTGGCGAAAAATCTCTGGCGAATAGCCCTTCAAATCCATTTTATTGACCGCGACAACCACATGCTTGACGCCGAGCATCGACACAATATGGCTATGGCGGCGCGTTTGCGGCAATAGGCCTTTGCGCGCATCAACCAGCATAATCGCCAGCTCCGCCGTGGAGGCGCCAGATGCCATGTTGCGGGTGTATTGCTCGTGGCCGGGGGTATCCGCGACGATGAACTTACGGCGCGGTGTAGCAAAATAGCGGTAGGCCACATCAATGGTGATGCCCTGTTCGCGCTCTGCTTCCAAACCGTCAACCAGCAGTGCAAAATCGAGACCGGCGCCTTGGGTGCCAAATTTCTTCGAGTCTGCGCCAAGGCCCGACAAAATGTCATCCGGCACCAGTTTCGCCTCAAACAGCATCCGGCCTATCAGTGTAGACTTGCCGTCATCGACAGAGCCGCAGGTGATAAAACGCAGCAACGTCTTTTCACGATAGATCGGCGCGCTTGCGGCGCTGGTTCCGGCAGCCGCATTTTGGGAAAGGGCATTTGAAGCAGGAGATTTGTCCAACATATTAGAAATATCCCTCTTGCTTTTTCTTTTCCATTGAGGCGGAGCCGTCCTTGTCAATCATGCGGCCTTGGCGCTCCGATGTATGGCTATTGCGCATTTCATCGATGATGGCGGGCAAAGTTTCGGCGTCAGATTCAATCGCGCCGGTGAGCGGGTAGCAGCCCAAGGTGCGAAACCGCACCATTTTCATTTGCGGCACTTCGCCGGGATTGAGCGGCATGCGCTCGTCATCCACCATGATCAGCGAGCCGTCTCGCTCGACCACGGGGCGCTCCTTGGCATAGTACAGCGGCACAATCGGCACATTTTCACGGGCAATATAGTCCCACACATCGCCTTCGGTCCAGTTTGACAACGGGAACACCCGCAGGCTTTCGCCCGGTGCTTTGCGCGTATTGTAAAGGTGCCAGAACTCAGGACGCTGATTTTTAGGGTCCCAACGATGCTGCGCGGTGCGAAACGAGAAAATACGCTCTTTGGCACGGGACTTTTCCTCATCGCGGCGGGCACCGCCAAAGGCTGCGTCAAATTTCCATTTGTCCAGTGCCTGCTTCAAACCTTCGGTTTTCCACATATCGGTATGCACGCGTGAACCATGGGTAAAGGGATTGATGCCCTGAGCCTTGGCTTCGGGGTTTTGATAGACCAACAGTTCAAACCCGAGCTTTTTGGCAAGATCATCCCGGAAGGCGTACATTTCCTTGAACTTCCAGGTGGTATCAACATGGAGGAGCGGAAATGGCAATTTTCCGGGCGCAAAGGCCTTCATTGCCAGATGCAGCATAACGGCTGAATCTTTGCCGATGGAATACAGCATCACCGGATTTTCACACTCGGCCACCACTTCACGCATGATGTGCAAGCTTTCCGCCTCCAACTTATCCAGATGCGTCAGCGGGCGATTGATATCGATTTTCAGTTGGGCAGTCATCATCAAGTCTCTTTATGCAGTCTCTTTTGCGCGAACCAGTGTGCCGTCTTCGGCAACGTGCAGGCCGCATTCCTTATTGGCTTCATCTTCCCACCACCAACGCCCGGCGCGCTCTGGCTCGCCCGGCTTAAGCGCTCTGGTGCAGGGGGCGCAGCCAATCGAAAGAAAGCCCTGATCATGCAAAACATTATAAGGGACGTTCAGCGCCTTGACTTCGGCCACAACCTGCTCGCGTGAATAGTCCGCCAGCGGATTAAACTTGATCAGGCCGCGCGCCGTATCCTCTTCCGCAAATACCAGATGATCGCGGTTGGCGCTTTGGCCACCCCGCAAGCCGGTGACCCAGCCTTTGGCGCCGTTGAGCGCGCGGTTGAGCGGTTCCACTTTGCGAACATGGCAGCAGGCCTTGCGCATTTCGATGGCGTAATAGAAGCCGTTGATGCCCTGATCAGCCACCAAAGCCTCCGTTGCGGCGGCTTGTGGAAACATCGCTTGAATCCGGCGACCATATTTCTCTTCTGTGGCCTGCCAGACATCGTAAGTCTGCGGAAACAGGCGGCCCGTGTCCAACGTTACCAGCTGTATGGCGAGGTTCTGCATGGCAATATGATGGGTGATCAACTGATCCTCGATGCCGAGGCTGGTGGTGAACACCAGCGGGCCGTCCACCATTTTGACGATGGCGGCCAGCCGCTGCGGCAGGGTCAGGTTTTTCAAGGTTTCGTTCAGCGCGATCATGTTCATTTTGCCGCCCTCCGCCGATCCAGAATGGAACCGGTGTTGTCATAACCACGCTGATAAGCAAGATCGCGCGCCGCATAGGCCGCTGCCCAATTGGCCTCGGGCTGGCGCAATGCGCGCTCCGGCGAGATTTCAATGGTGTCAAATCCGCATGCCAGCGCCGAGGCATATTGGTCCGGCAGGATATTGCCAAAAGCGCGCAATTCGCCGCCAAATCCGGCACGGCGGATGAGGCGTGCCAGCGAAAAGCCGCGCCCATCGGTGAAGGCCGGAAAATTGATGGCAATAAGCGCTAGCTTTTCGAGATATGGCTTGATGGTGTCCAGCTCGGCGTTGTTGGGCAGTAACACCCCGAACTTGCCGGTTGCTTCGCTGATGCGCTCCAGCGGCACAATCGCGTGGTCTGCCAGAGGGGCGTCAGCGGCCGCGTGATGCCAAGCGTCAGCAATCACTTTGCCTTTAGATATCAGAGCCATCTTCAACCTCCCGTTCCAGAGCCGGTTTGAACGGCGCTTGGCCGACACGGCGATAGGTGTCAATGAAAAGCTCGTCGCCAACGCGGTGTTCCAGATAAATATTGACGAGATTGTCAATCACATGCGGCACTTCTTCCGCGTCCAGCCCCGGGCCGAGCCGCTCGCCGATGGATGCGCTGAAGGTGGGGTCGCCTCCAAGTGTAATTTGGTAAGATTCCTTGCCGCTTTTTTCCAACCCCAAAATGCCGATGGCGGCAATATGGTGATGTCCGCAGGCATTGATGCAGCCGGAAATCTTGATGCCAAGCTTACCGATCAGCTTTTGGCGGGCTTCATCCGCAAACAGCTTCGAGATTTCCTGTGCAATGGGGATGGAGCGGGCCGTGGCCAGCGCGCAATAGTCCAAGCCCGGACAGGCGATAATGTCAGTGATCAAGCCGGCATTGGCTGTGGCCAGATCATCACGTTTCAGCATTTGCCACACTGCAAACAGGTCGCTTTGCTTCACATGCGGGAAAATCACATTCTGCTCGTGGCTGATGCGCATTTCATGGTGCGAATATTGATCGGCGACATCCGCCAACAGCCGCATCTGCGCCGAAGTCACGTCGCCCGGCACACCGCCGTAGGGCTTGATCGAAGCTGTGACAATGGCGTAGCCATCGGCTTTGTGAGCGGAGATATTGGTATCGACAAAGCGGGCAAAGTCCGGATGTGCCGCTTTTTGCGCGTTAAGGGTGCTGGCATCCACCTCTTCAAAGGCCGGAGGGGCAAAATAGGCGGCAATGCGTGCCAGTTCAGCAGGGTCGGCATTGGTGCCGGAGCGATCCAGCGCCGCATATTCAGCCTCAACCTCGGCCTTAAATTCTTCCAGCCCGGTTTCATGCACCAAGATTTTGATGCGGGCCTTATATTTGTTATCGCGGCGGCCATAGCGGTTATAAACGCTCAATATTGCCGCCAGATAGGCCAGCAAATCGTCGCGCGGAACAAAATCGCGAACGATCTTGCCCACCATCGGCGTGCGGCCAAGCCCGCCACCGGCAATTACCAAATAGCCAATTTCACCGGCAGCGTTTTTGACGATGCGCAGGCCGATATCGTGTAGCAGCACCGCAGCGCGGTCGGCGCTGGCACCCGTCACAGCCACTTTGAACTTGCGTGGCAGATAGCAATATTCGGGATGGTTGGTGGACCACTGGCGGATAAGCTCGGCTGTCGGGCGCGGATCTTCAATCTCGTCGGCGGCGGCACCGGCAAAATGATCAGCTGTGACATTGCGGATACAATTGCCGGAAGTTTGGATGGCGTGCATCTCCACGTCGGCCAGAGCCTGCAAAATGTCCGGCACATTTTTCAACTGTGGCCAGTTAAACTGGATGTTTTGCCGCGTGGTGAAATGGCCGTAGCCCTTGTCCCACTTATCGGCGATCACCGCCAATTGCCGCATTTGCGTCGAAGACAGCGTGCCATAGGGAATGGCGATGCGCAGCATGTAGGCATGCAGCTGTAGATAGAGGCCATTCATCAGGCGGTGCGGACGAAACTCCTCTTCTGATAATTCTCCTGTCAGACGGCGCTCAACCTGGTTGCGAAATTGGGATACCCGCTCCTGCACATAATCACGGTCAAAGTGATCATAATAATACATGGCGGGGCGCTGGTTAGAGCCGGGCTTATCAACGGGAGGCGTGACGGCGATGTTCATTTAAATGTCTCCGGCAAAAGTGGATTCGGCCTGTTTGCCCAAATCCAACCGCATTGTGGGGCCAAGCGTGCGGATTTTCTCGCGGTAGTGGATCGGCTCGGGGTGGCCATCGGCGGAGATGGCAATATCTACCAAATAGACGTCAATCACCCGGTTTTTGGCAAAATCCGCCATGCCGCGCGCCAATAAAGCCGCGGCTTCTTCTTCGGTATTGGCAACGTGAGCGCGGCGATGGTCGCGGCTCCAATCATTCTTTTGCAGAAACATCACATCCCCGGTGATAAGATCGGAGCATGTGAGAATTTGCGGGTGTTTAAACTTTGCCATCAGGCAACCTCATCTGTGGATATTTGAAGCGTGTTTAGGGCTTTGGCCGTTGCAATTCCAGCAATAATCTCAAGCGGGACATCAGCAGAGCGAAAGCGCGCGTGTTCAG
This sequence comes from Methylovirgula sp., assembly GCA_043784625.1. GTDB lineage: Bacteria > Pseudomonadota > Alphaproteobacteria > Rhizobiales > Beijerinckiaceae > JANXSV01. Next base: position 3,757 of record JAYVYB010000134.1, on the reverse strand, counting down.
CGGCGGCGGCACCTTGCAAGGGCACATCGCCGGTTTTCAGCCAGACCACAAGCGCACCGCCCGCAGCATCGGCAACAATGCGCTCGAAAAGCTCATCGTTCAAGGCATCGGCAACCAGCCGCGTGGATTCACGCCGCGCCAATTCCAAGATTTCGGCAGGAATGGCCGCATCATGCAAAACCAGATCGGCTTGATGCAACACTTTTCGTCCCTTGAGCGTCAAAAGCTCGACATCTCCGGGGCCCGCACCAATGAAAACCATGCGGCCCCGGCGCTTTTCATTGCCCACCTCTTGGCTTTGCAAAAAATGTGCCTCAAGTTCGGTTTCAGACTCCACGGCGCGCAGGCCCTCATCTGAAAAAAACCGCTCCCACAAAGCGCGGCGGGTGCGCGAGGGCAAATCGTTTGACACCCGCGCCCGTAATTTTGCCGCCGCGGCCACCAATGTGCCCAGCTTGGGCGACAGCCGCTCTTCAAGATCGGCCTTGATACGGCGGGCCAAAACCGGCGCGGCACCTTCAGTGCCGATAGCAATTACCAGCGGATCCCGATCAACCAGTGATGCAGTAATCGCGGTGCAGTTTTCCGGATCATCGACCACGTTGACGATTTTGCCCGCTTGGCGCGCCAGCCAAGACAGCAAATGATCAGCCACAGGCGAGCCTGTGGAGACGATAACAATCCGCTTATTGACAAAATCCGCCTTATGGAAGGCGCGGCGATACAGCGAAATTTTGCCTTCTGTGGCAAAATTTACGATGTCAGGCTCAGCTTCCAGCGCGACAACGCTTAATTTGCCTTGGGTTTTGAGCCACAGCCGCAACTTGGACAGCACACCGTCGGTGCCGCCCACAAACAGGATTTCAGCGCCCTGCGTATCAATAAACAGTGGAAAATAGCGCATTAAACCTCCCGCATGTGATGCAGAATCCAGAATGCTCCCGCCGACATTGTCTGAGCGGCGCGCATGAGAAAGCTGTAACGCGAAAGAGGTGACTGTACCATGCTCTTCACATGGTGCCGCTAAAGCAAAATGTCAATTCACATTTTTAACGGCGTATATGAAATATATTACATATTTATAATGTAATATTAAATCCGTCTTGTCTAAACCCGACGCGTCATAAAAAAATCCGGCCGCCAAGGCAACCGGATTTCAAAACGTTCGAATTGCGTAACAGATTAGGCTTTCGCCAAAGCCTGAACGCGAATGGTCAAGCGCGAAACTTTGCGCGACGCAGTGTTCTTCATCAGAATGCCCTTTTGAGCAGCGCGCATCATGACCGGTTCAGCGGCGGAAAGCGCAGCAGAAGCAGCAGCAGCGTCGCCGGATGCCAGCGCCTCTTCAACCTTGCGCACATAAGTGCGCATCTGGCTGCGGCGGGACTTGTTAACAGCAGTGCGGCGCGCAATCTTGCGGACTGCTTTTTTTGCTGAGCTGGTATTTGCCATTTTTATTCCTCAAATGCCCCTGCACTCTAAAGGCGAGGCAGTAAAACGTGTGTCCGGCGCTTTTTCAAGCCCAGCTATTGCGCCGCATATAGGCAAAAAACCCTCATGCCGTCAACAGTGAATCAACGTATCGGCGCGGATTGTCGCCAGATTGTCATCTGCCAAGCAAAAAATGCAAACCGCCGCCGGTGGACAGGCTCAAGCGCAGCGCCATCGCCAAAGACATGACAATGATCAAGGGCTTGAACAATCTCGCGCCGGACCCGAGCGCCATATGCGCACCGGCCCAAGCGCCGATAAATTGCCCTGCCCCCATAACCAACCCTAAGACCCACACCACATGGCCCCCGGCAAGGAAAATAGCCAAGCTGGCGATATTGCTGGCAAAATTTGCCAGCTTGGTGCGGGCGATTGCCTTAACCACCGACAACCCGGCAAGTCCGACAAAGCCCGCCATAAAAAATGAACCGGTGCCGGGGCCAAATGCGCCATCGTAAAACCCGATGAACGGAACGAATACCGCTAAAACCAATGGCCAAGCCAAGCGCGGCTGACGGTCTTTATCAGTAATCTTCGGGCTGAGCGCAAAATACAGCGCCACAAGCACCAGTAAAACCGGCAATCCGAGGCTGATGGTGTCCTTTGGCAGATAGGTGACGCAAAATGCGCCGAGCACCGCGCCAAAACCAGAAGCCAATGCAATAGGAAACTGGCTGTTGTCGAGAAGCCCCGCCCGCCAAAACTTTAATGTGGCCGCGCCAGAGCCGAATGAACTTTGCAATTTATTGGTTGCCAGCGCCGCAACCGGATCCAGCCCCGCCAGCCAAAGCGCGGGCACAGTGAGCAAGCCGCCCCCGCCAGCAATGGCATCGACAAAACCGGCAATAAGCCCAACGCAGCCAAGCAAAGCAATTGTGGTCCCGGATACATCCATGACTTATATCGCCTAGTTATGGGTGAATTTTGCCGGGCGTTTCTCAACGAAGGCGGCCATGCCTTCTTTCTGATCCTGCGTGGCAAACATGGCGTGAAACACCCGCCGCTCAAACCGGACGCCTTCAGCCAGCGTGGTTTCAAAAGCGCGGTTAACGCTCTCTTTGGTCATCATTGCGGCGGGCAGGCTTTTGCTTGCGATGCTTTGTGCTGCGCCAAGCGCCTCTTCCATAAGTTTATCAGCCGGGACAAGCCGCGAAACCAAGCCGCACCGCTCAGCCTCCTGCGCATCCATCATCCTACCGGTGAGGCAGAGATCCATGGCTTTGCTTTTGCCGATGAACCGCGTCAGGCGCTGCGTTCCGCCCGCGCCTGGCATAACGCCGAGATTGATTTCCGGCTGACCGAATTTGGCGGTGTCTGCGGCAATAATAAAATCGCACATCATCGCCAGCTCGCAGCCGCCGCCCAAAGCGAAGCCGCTCACGGCGGCAATAATCGGCTTGCGCACCCGGGTGATGCGCTCCCACGAAGAGATGAAGTCTTCCAGATAGGCATCGACATAAGTCTTTGACGCCATCTCTTTAATGTCCGCTCCGGCGGCAAAGGCTTTTTCCGAGCCGGTGATGATTATCGCGCCAATGCCGCTGTCTGCTTCAAACTGTTCCAGCACCTGATTTAATTCCGCCACCAGCGGCGAACTCAGCGCATTGAGCGCCTTGGGGCGGTTAAGGGTAATCACGCCCACACGACCGTGCGTTTCGACGAGAATGTTTTCATATGACATCGGAGCGTCCTTTCAGGTTTTTATCGGGAAATGTGCATAAATCAGCGATCAAACACCGGTCGCAAAGCGGCGCGCGCGCCTTGCAAATATAGCGGCCATGCAAGATCAGCCAATGATGGGCGTGGCGCATATAGTCCGCGGGGATTAGTTTCAGCAGCCCCAGCTCCACCGCCAACGGTGTTTTGCCGACACTGAGCGGAATGCGGTTGGAAACCCGAAACAAGTGCGTGTCCACCGCGATGCAGGGCTGACCGAAGAAAATGTTGAGCACCACATTGGCGGTCTTGCGGCCAACGCCGGGCAACGTCTCCAGCTGTTCACGCAGCGACGGCACCTCTCCACCAAAATCCCGTATCAGCATCTCGCTCAGCGCCAGCACATGTTTGGCTTTGTTGCGAAACAAGCCAATGGTTTTGATATGATCGCGGATACGGTCCTCCCCCAGCAGCACCATTTTTTGCGGGCTGTCCGCTGCGGCAAAAAGTCCTTTGGTGGCTTTGTTGACGCCCACATCGGTGGCCTGCGCTGATAAGACCACTGCGACCAGCAGGGTGTAGGCATTGACATAATCCAGCTCCCCCTTAG
>JAYVYB010000133.1:0-2861 GCA_043784625.1 Methylovirgula sp. | reverse complement strand
GAGCGGCCATGGCTAAGCAAGACAAATTCGTCCGCGAACTTTTGACAAACAAGAGGAGCAACCCTTTGCTAATGGAAGCCCCGTGGGCCGTCGTCGACTTTTCATGTGGCAGGGCCTTAGGCCTTGATCTCTATGGTGTGGCCGAAGCCCGCTCTGCCCTCAACACCCTGTTTGATGGCCCGGTTCTGTAACTTACGGTTCGCATTTTGTAAGTCTATCTTGTAAAAATATCACCGATTAAATATGTGTTCGGAGTACCAAAATTTTGGGTATTTTAAGATTTTCGTTCAGCATATAGTTCTGATAGGATGGCGGCAATGAATATTCTTGTAATTGGTGCGGGCGGAATGTTGGGAGACAAGCTTGTTAGGCGGCTTGCGCTGAGCGGACAGATCGGCCCCCAGCGGATTTCCAATCTAACACGGCATGATGTTATTTTGCCACCTGCCCCTCCCTCAAGTGATTTTGAAATTGCAACATTAATAGGCGACGTTTCGAGTGCAGGGGAAGCTATTTCGGTTATCGCGGAAAAACCGGATGTGATTTTTCATTTGGCGGCGATTGTTTCGGGGGAAGCTGAGTCCGATTTTGACAAGGGCTACCGGATTAATTTGGATGGCACGCGAAATTTGCTGGAAGCGATCCGCTCTATCGGTGGCGGCTATTGCCCGAAGTTCATTTTTACATCTTCGATAGCGGTGTTCGGCGCTCCTTTTCCAGATGAGATTAGTGACGAATATTTCACAACGCCACTCACTAGCTATGGCACCCAGAAAGCTATTTGTGAGTTGCTGATTTCGGACTATTCACGAAGGGGTATAATTGATGGTGCAGCCCTTCGTATGCCTACAGTTTGTGTGCGTCCGGGAAAACCCAACAAGGCGGCGTCGGGATTTTTCTCAAATATAATTAGAGAACCTTTGGCGGGATTGGAAGCTGTCTTGCCAGTGGGCGATAATGTGCGACATTGGCATGCTTCACCACGAACGGCGGTTGGGATGCTGATGCACGCCGCGGAAATGGATTTGACGAAAATGGGCGCAAGGCGAGCAATTTCGATGCCTGGTGTGTCGTGCACGGTGGTAGAGCAGATTGAAGCATTGGCCAAAGTGGCCGGGGCCGACAGGGTGAAATTCATCCGCCGCGAACCCAATGAAACAATCATGAAGATCGTCAGTGGATGGCCGGAAAAATTTGATGCGCAGCGCGCTTCTGCTTTGGGATTTGTAGCAGATAAGAGCTTTGAAGATATAATTCGGGTGCATATTGAGGACGAACTGCAAGGAAAACTGGCATGAGCGAATTCAAGGTTGATGCGGCCACTGTTGAAGCTTTCAAGCGCGATGGGGCCTGCGTTATTCGCGGAGCATTTGCCGATTGAGTTGAGGTCTTGAGTGCAGGCGTTGCACGCAACATGGCCGAGCCCAGTGCTGATGTAAAAATCTATATCGGTGCTGGAGGTGCAGGCCGGTTTTTTGGCGATTATTGCAATGACCGAAGTTGTGACACCAATCAGGAAAAGATGAGTCTGAGCAACAGAATATTGAAAAAACGCGCACCAAAGACGCGACAGGCCAATCTCAGGGGTGTTTAAACCTACCACCATAACCGCAGGTCCAATCTGGGCATGAGGATCCGCAGTAAACATCTTTCTAGTCCCTCAATGCCTTTCCATGACAACCACTAGGGCTAGCAGGTTTAATTGCGCGCAAGGCTGATCTCGCAACATTTTTTGGACGAGAAATGATTGAATTCGAACTGACAAGACTCTAAGAAATGGGGTAGTGTCTCAGTTTGATGAGGCGGCAAGTGATGATTGCTTTGCCGCCCTACCCCTATCAAATGTTGCAAATGAAAGTTTAAGTCATGCTCTACCGTCGTTTAGGAAAATCCGGTCTACAGGTCAGCGAGTTTTCTCTGGGCTCATGGGTTACATTCAGCAAACAAGTGCATGAAAGCGATGCGTTAAAGCTGATGACAACTGCTTATGAAGTAGGGATCAATTTTTTTGACAATGCCGAAGGTTATGAAGGCGGCAAATCCGAAGCGCTAATGGGCGATGCGTTGCAGAAATTGCAATGGGGCCGCGACACATTCATTGTATCGAGCAAAGTCTTTTGGGGCGGCAGCAAGCCAACGCAACGCGGGCTTTCACGCAAGCATGTGTTTGATGCTTGCCATGCCGCTCTGAAGCGATTGAAGGTCGGCTATCTTGATTTGTATTTTTGTCATCGTCCGGATGTGGACACTCCGATTGAAGAGACTGTGCGTGCCATGCATGACCTCGTTCAGCAGGGTAAAATTCTTTACTGGGGCACATCGCAATGGACCGCACAACAAATCACTGAAGCGTGGTCGGTAGCAAAGGATTTGAAAATTACCCCGCCTACGATGGAGCAACCCGAATATAATTTCTTTGAACGCAATAAAATTGAAGGTGAGTTTCTACCTCTTTATGATCTTGTAGGCCTTGGTACCACTATCTGGTCGCCCCTCGCGTCAGGCATTCTGACTGGCAAATACAATAAAGGCATCCCCGATGACTCGCGCCTCAATCTGCCCGGTTATGAATGGCTGAAGAAGGAATGGCAGAGTCCAGAAGGATTGGCAAAACTTGCTAAAGTTGAGAAGTTATCAGTGTTGGCTGCAAAAGTAGGAATGCCAATTCATCACATGGCTCTGCTCTGGTGCTTATCCAACAAAAACGTATCAACCGTCATTCTCGGTGCATCAAAGCAAAGTCAGCTTACGGATAATCTCGCGGCACTCGACAATCGCGATAAACTGACTGAAGAAGTTAGAAATCAAATCGAAGCCATTTTGCAAAACAAACCTGAAGGGCCAAAGCGCTATTAGAGCGC
>JAYVYB010000132.1:0-3175 GCA_043784625.1 Methylovirgula sp. | reverse complement strand
ACAGAAACAAATCATCCATCACTGCACCTCCACAGGTGCCCAGTGAATCAAGATACCAACTGATCCGCAAGAGATTTAATAGGTCCTGACCCTAGGTGTTTAGTCCCGCGATTTGATGGGTTGGATTGAGTTTGAATCTTTCTGGTTCAATTGTCCAGTTTTTGCAGATTTACTCGCATGGCGTGAGACCTTTGAGTGTCTTGAGACGGCGTGCGTAGTTGTAGGCATCGATGAAGTCGGTGAGGTGCGCTCCGAGCTGTCTGTGGCTGTCATAGTGATAGCGCTTGACGGTGGCCCCTTTGATGGTCCGGTTCATTCTCTCGACCCCGTATCAAGTCTGAAGAGAGGGGTAGGGGGGTATCATTTCTTGGCGGAAAAGCTTTTTGCCGTACCCGCGCCTCCAAAACGCACAGATTTTTTTATTTTGGCCAAAAAAACGAGGTTATTACCGTCCGTGATAGAGAATTCCAAGCAATGGCCAGCGTTGAACGTTAAGCGCCGGTTGATTGGCGATTTGAAGCCTTTCAAGAACAACGCTCGCACCCATTCGAAGGAGCAAGTGGCGCAGATTGCGGCCAGCATCCGAGAGTGGGGTTTTACCAATCCGATCTTGGTTGACGAGACCGATGGCGTGATTGCGGGGCATGGGCGGCTTCAAGCCGCTACAAGCCTTGGCGTTGCCGAAGTGCCGGTGATTGTGGCGCGCGGCTGGTCGGAGAGCCAGAAGCGGGCTTACGTGCTGGCTGACAACCAGCTGGCGCTGAATGCCGGATGGGACGATAACCTTTTGCGCATCGAGATTGGTGCCATCAGGGATTTAGACTTCGACATTGGCCTTGCTGGCTTTTCGGGCGAATTCCTGTCTGACCTGTTCAAAACCAATGAAGGCAAGACCGAGCCTGACAATATTCCCGAACCCGAAATGACCACCAACCATCTCAATCAACTGAACTTGTCGCGGCGCTGGTCGATTAGTCCGCGGACCCTTGAGCGCTGGCGCTGGCAGGGCTTTGGTCCGGACTTTGTAAAGATTGGTGGCAGGGTTCTCTACCGGCTCAGCGATGTCGAGCGCTACGAAACGGAAAACCTTCTCAGGCAAACGCTACGACACTGGTGGAAGTCAACGCCGTCAAATCTCCGCGCTGACTGGTTCAGAGGCTTAACGATGGAGTTCGACCCCAGTCTTGATGATGGCGTCACCGCACGTCAAAAAGCGCAATTGCGCTGGCAGGCAGTTGAAGCCTTCAATTCAATCCACGGGCTGAGCGCAATGGATCACCGCATCATCTCGGCGACAGCACCGACAAAGCCACTGTGGAGGCCTTGCTGGGGCTGGAAAGGCCGCATCTGATGGTCACAGACCCGCCCTATGGCGTGGAGTACGACGCAAGCTGGCGGGAACGGGCTGGAATTAACATGAACACTGCCGCGAGCGGCAAGGTGTTGAACGATGACAACGCGGACTGGCGACAAGCCTGGGCCCTGTTTGAAGGCCATGTTGCCTACATCTGGCATGCTGGAGTGTTTGCCGCAGTGGTGGCACAAAGCCTCGAGGCCACCGGCTTTGGGATCCGCTCACAGATTGTTTGGGCAAAGCAACAGTTAGTCATGAGCCGTGGCGACTACCATTGGCAGCACGAGCCATGCTGGTATGCGGTCAGGAAAGGCAAACCTGGCCATTACGACGGCGGGCGAAAACAAACCACGCTGTGGCAGATCGACAAGCCGCACAAATCCGAAACCGGCCATTCGACGCAAAAGCCGGTTGAATGCATGAAGCGGCCGATCGAGAACAATTCGAAGCCAGGCGATGCGGTCTATGAACCATTCTCAGGATCCGGAACGACAATCATCGCTGGCGAAATGACGGGCCGTCGTGTTCTGGCGATCGAACTCAATCCGATTTACGTCGACGTCGCAGTCAAGCGCTGGGAGGCTTTCACGGGAAAGCATGCCGTGCGGCAGGGCGATGGTCGAACATTCAAGGACATTCATGACGAACGAACCCAAGCCTAAAAGCAAAAGTGGCCGGCCGACATTCGTGCCAAAGGACGAGCATCGCCGCATTGTGAAGATCATGGCGGGTTTTGCTATTCCGCAACAGCAGATACCACTGGCCATTGAAATCAGCGACCGGACACTACGCAAACATTTTAAGCGCGAACTGCAGATAGCAGCAGCACGGGTTCACGCGCAGCTTGCCGGCAACCTTCTGCGACTGTCCAACGGCAACGATGGCACGGCAGTCAAAGACACACTCGAAGGCTTGCGGATGCGCTTTGGTTGGTCGAGTTATGCGCCTCCTCCCGTGCAAGAACGAGCGCCAGCCAAGGGCAAGAAAGAATTGCTCGATGAAGCCGCCCAGACCGGCCATAAAGAAACCAGCTGGGGCGAACTGATCCGCCATTGAGATGCAAATTCTTAAGTTCTCCATTTCGATTGGGTTGATCTGTGCTTTTTGGCTTATCGATCGCATGGGATATTCCTCTTAGCCTATCATGTGAAACGATAACTCAATGGACTCACCAACGCATCTGAGTAGAGAAAGCCGTTGGTGTGGTGATTAACAAGCTTAATATGTTCGAGATACTATTTATGATGCAAAAAAAACTTCGTAGTGTTTTCACCCTCCAAACAGTAGTAACCCGGCATTGATAAAAAGTATTAGTGTGCGCAATCCTATTGAACCTGGGGAAATTCATTCGATTGCGTTCTGATAGGAACTGATAATTATGAACACCAATACTGGTGCTGCTGGCAACGAAATATTCGATATGTTTATGAAGAGCCAGTTTTGGCCAGTTGAACAAATATTGGATTTCCAACGCTCACAACTGGCACAGCTGTTGCGCCACGCGAAAGCCAATGTGCCATTTTATAAAACTCGCCTTGACTGTGTATTGCACGCTGATGGTTCGGTTGACTGGGACCGTTGGTCAGAGATTCCAATCCTTACACGCGCAGATTTACGTGATCACGCTGATGAGATGCGCTCGCGCATGCAGCCCCTTGGTCATGGTGTCGTGACTGCAAGCAGCACTTCAGGATCAACGGGTGTGCCTATTACAGTTCACCACAACGCATTGATGGGTCACGTTTCATCACAAGCTTGGCAACGGTTCTACGCAATCCATAAACTAGACGAGGCGTCCATTTGGGCTGATTTCCGACCCCC
>JAYVYB010000131.1:0-4279 GCA_043784625.1 Methylovirgula sp. | reverse complement strand
AAAAAATGCCCATTCCTTATCGCTCATCAAACCACGCACCAAATCAGCCTCCCCTCAGAAAGGGAGCTTGAATCACGTTTCAACCGATTTGGGAATCCTCTTTGTCAACAGAACCTAGGCGCATGGGTTCTAATTAATGGTATTTGGTATAAGCCGTGGTTGTTGTTTGTGCACTCGGCGGGCTGCTGGTTGAAAGCGAGACCCTGAGTGCAAGGGTCGCAGAAAGCATCTTAATTTTTTATAATTTTAACTTCATTTTTTTATGTTGTTTTTGAGGCAAATATCACTCTCGGCGGTGAGGCGGCCCACCCTCGCAAAATAATCAATTACCGAAAGGTGACATTTCAACGAGATGCGTCGGGACGACTGATTTTGGTGAAAACCACCGCCAGACCGCGCAAAAGAAATCATTCAGAACGATGCTGGCGAGCGCAGCGCCAGCGGCTTCGATCAAGTGGATTGTATTCAAAGCCTCGAATCCAAACAAGCCGCGCAGCCATGGCACAAACAGCGACAGTCCCAGCGCGGCGCAGGTGATCACTACCACCAGCCCAAGCGCTTTGTTCGGCTTCAGCAAAGCCAAAATCGCGCTTGAGGTCATCGAACGGTTTGTAAGCATGAGCCCGAGGTTCCCCAGCACTAATGTTATGAAGGCCATGGCGCGGGCGGTTTGTTCGCCATGCTCGGCTTGAATGCCAATCTGAAACACGATCAACGCCGCGATCAGCACGACAACGCCCTGCATCAAGCCATGGGCGAGCAAATTTCGATCGAAAAGCGGTGCGTTTGGCTGGCGGGGAGGGCGCGACATAATGCCAAGCTCTTCCGGCTCTGCTTCGAACACAATCGAGGAAATCGGGTCAATGATCAGCTCAAGAAAAACCACATGCGCCGGCCCCAGCATGATAGGCCAGCCCAGCAAAACCGGAATAAGCGACATGCCGGCAATCGGCACATGCACGGCTAAAACATAGCTGATTGCCTTGCGCAAATTGTCAGCAATGCGCCGCCCGAGCCGCACCGCAGTAACGAGGCTGGCGAAATTATCATCAAGCAATACCAAGGCTGCAGCCTCACGGGCAACGTCGGTGCCGCGCCCGCCCATCGCCACACCAATTTGCGCGGCTTTGAGGGACGGTGCATCATTAACGCCGTCGCCCGTCATCGCGACGATGTCACCTGCTATCGAAAGCGCCTGTACAAGCCGCAGTTTTTGCTCGGGCATAATGCGCGCAAAAACATTGGTGCGTTTGAGATGTTCGGTAAATGCAGCATCATTCATTGCCGCCATTTCGCTCCCCGTGAGCACGGTATCCGAAATAATTCCAGCCTGTTTGGCGATGGCCTGCGCAGTGGCCGGATGATCGCCGGTGATCATCACAACGCGAATTCCGCCCGCAAGGCACGAGGCCACCGCCGCTGGAACTTCGCTACGCAGCGGGTCTTCAAGGCCAACCAAACCCAAAAACACAAAGTCAAAATCATGCTGGGTTGGAGGCAATGTTGCAATGGGAAAAGCCGATTTTGCCACCGCCAAAACGCGGTAGCCCAAAGCTGCCAGCATTTCGATATCTTTCCGGATTGCGGTAATTTTTTCAGAAGGAAGATGGCAAAGGTCGGCAATAGCCTCTGGCGCACCTTTGGCCGCTACCACAAAGCCCTTATCGGTTTTGGAGCGCCAGATTTGCGACATCGCCAGCAATTCCGGCGTAAGCGGATAACTCTGTTCTAGTGTCCAATCGGTATGTATGTGCTCTGTTTTCGCCAGAAACCGCTGTCCCAAATCACCAAATGCGCGCTCCATCGGGTCATACGGGTCCGGTCGGCTGGCAAGAACGGCAAATTCGACAATTGAATGAAAGCTTTCAGGAAAGTCCGGTTCGCCAGTGCCGGGTATGTTCAGGCGTTGGCCATCAGCAATCAGCGTCGCAACAGTCATATGATTTTGCGTGAGAGTGCCGGTTTTGTCGGTGCACAAAACCGTGACCGCACCCAGCGCCTCAATCGCCGAAGCGCGGCGCGTCAGCACCTTGTTTTGCGACATTCGCCTTGCGCCTAAAACCATGAATATGGTGAGAACAAGCGGAAATTCCTCCGGCAATGTTGCCATCGCTAATGTGATGCCGGCAAGAATACCTTTGAGCCAGTCGCCGTTCAGATAGCCATAAACCAACGCCAAAACCACGGATGCGCCAATGCCAAGCACTGCGAAAACTTTGACCAGCAGCCGCGTTTGCACCTGTAGCTGCGTCGGCGCCGTCTCTACAGCTTCCAATGATTTGCCGATGCGGCCGATTTCGGTGCGTGCGCCGGTGGCCATCACCCGTGCCAGTCCGGTGCCACGCACTATCAAGCTCCCAGACCAAACATTGGATGTGGCATCGCCGCCGGGGCGCACGTCTTTGGCTTGTGATTGACCGAGGATTTTTCGCACGGGAACGGATTCGCCAGTGAGCAAGGATTCGTCGGCTTCGAGGTCGGAAACTTCGATCAGCGCCGCATCGGCGGGCACGCGGCAACCCTCCACCAGCACGATCAAATCACCATTCACCACATCAGAACCCATGATCGTTTGCCGCGTTCCATTGCGGATGACCAAGGCATTCGGGCTGGTGAGGTCTTTAAGCGCGGCGAGAGCTTTTTCGGTGCGGCTCTCCTGCACCACGACGAGACCGATATTTAAAACCGCCATCGCCAGCAAAATCAGCGCTTCAGCCAAATCCCCAACCACCAGATAAATCATCCCGGCGGCGAGTAGCAGTTGCAACATCGGCTCGCGCAGCGCGTCAAAGATGATTTTAATAAGGCTCCGCTGCTTTTCCTGCGGCAAGGTATTGGGGCCGTCCGTGGCGAGGCGCTTTGCGGCTTCGGTTGCGGTTAGGCCAGTTTCGACCGAAGCAGAAGTTTGCGACATTTGTGCTATTCCTTAGAAACAACGGGTTCGGAAATATCGATTTCCTCGGGCGCTTCGCCCAGACCGTTCTGGACATAGAGCCTCTCGACAGCGACCAGAAAAAATAGGGTCAGAGGCGCGGCAAGCAAAACGCCGAGTGGCCCGAACAGCAGTCCGAAAGCCACAGTAGAGAGAATAGCCAATGCTGGCGGCAACGCGGTTGCCTCCGCCTGCACCATCGGCGTTATGAAATTGCCCTCGATAAAATGTACAAACGCATACATCAGCACGACCATTCCGGCATAGGAGGGCCCTTGCGTGAGCGCCACAAGCGTTGCCGGTATCGCCGCCAAAATTGCCCCTACAAACGGGATGAAACACAGCAATCCGCCCATGAGACCAAGGGCAAAAGCCGCTTCGATGCCGAGGAACCAAAGCCCAAGACCCGAGAGAGCTCCGATTGTCAGCATCACCGCCATCTGTCCAAGCAACCACCGTTCCAGAATGAGCTGAAGCGCATTAAACAGATCTTGTGTCGTTTGACGCCCTGCGACAGGGATAAGGCGTAAAACCAGATGCACATAGCGCCCCGGTTGCGCCGCCAGATATGTCGCCACAAACAAACACACAGCGGCGTAGCCTAATCCACGCGTGATCAGACCAAAGACCGGTGAGATCAGCGCTGTCGCCCATCCTGTTGCGCCAACTAGATTTATTGAGTGCGCTTGCTCTAAAATTTGTTGGCCATAAATGGAACTTCCAAGCCATTCGATAAAGAGCTTATAGCCAGCAGGCGCGACAATCAGCACGTCGTTGAACTGTTTGCTCGCAACCGAACCAAAAATCCACAGAGCGGCTGCAAACGCGGAAAACACCAAAACCGCAACGCTGATGAGCGCAAAGGTGCCACGGATTCCGCTTAATCGCGTCATCAAGCGTGCTGCCCCGCAAAGGCCAATTGCCAAAAGCACCGCACCAAAAACCAGCAGTATAACGTCGGCGAGAGTCCATAGCGCCGCGACGATAATTAAAACCACAAGCGTGATCAGCAATCGCTGCAGATAAGCGGCGAGCGGCAAGGTCGCAAGTCTTAGATAACGCGATGCTTCTTCGGGGGGAGAGATCACAGGACATCCTTAGGGTAAAAAGCTGCTAAGCAATGGCCCTGAATCGGAAGCCATTTAGGGTTCAATTCGTGTTCCCGCTATGCCCTGCAAAAGCGCTAACGCATCTTGCATCTGGCCAATGCCTGCAAGTTTGCCGCCTGCGGCAATGAAAGCTGCCGCAGCCTCAACCTTTGGCCCCATTGACCCGGCGGGCAACATCTGGCTGCGCGCTTCGGTCAATGTCATCCGGGACACCAGCGCCTGATCCGGTTGTCCCCAA
>JAYVYB010000130.1:0-2785 GCA_043784625.1 Methylovirgula sp. | reverse complement strand
GTCGCTGCTCTCGCAAGGGCGCGGGCTGCGCCGGGCTGATTTGCGCGAGTGCGCGCGCGAAGGCGGCCCCGGCGCGTGGAGCATTTCTGTTGAAGTGGGACACGAAACTGGCGCGGTGCAGCTGGGTACAGGCTTTGACCCGCTCGACGCCGCCGGACGAAAATGCCGGATTGACCGCGCTCCCGTCAGCTCGGTGGCGGCATTTGCCGATTATGTTCGCGTGGTGTGGCTGACACCCGCCATGGACGGGCTGTTTACCGGCTCAGCCTCCGACCGCCGCCGCTTTCTTGACCGCCTGGTTTTAAGCGTCGATGCCGGCCACGGGACGCGGGTGAATGCGCTGGACCGCGCTTTGCGCAATCGAAACCGGCTTTTGGAAGATAATTATGGCGACCGGGTGTGGCTCGACGCCGCCGAGCGCGAAGTGGCCGAGCTTGGGATTGCGGTGGCTTGTGCGCGGCGCGAAACCGTGGCGAGACTGGTGACCCTGATTTTGCAGGAGCGCGACGAGACGTCGCCGTTTCCTTGGGCGGAGCTGGAACTCAGCAGCGAAATGGATACGCTGCTGGTGGAAAATCCGGCGGTGATTGCCGAGGAAAAATACCGGGAGATTTTGCGAAATGCCCGCGGGCGGGACGCGGCGGCGGGGCGTACCTTGATTGGCGCGCATATCAGCGATTTGATCGTGCATCATGGCCCCAAGCAGATGGCGGCAGCGCGCGCTTCCACCGGCGAGCAAAAAGCGCTGTTAACCGGGCTGGTGCTGGCTCATGCGCGGCTGGTCAATGTTATGTCCGGCTTGGCACCTTTGATCTTGCTGGACGAGATTGCGGCGCATTTTGACCCGATCCGCCGCGCGGCGCTGTTTGACCAACTGGAGCTGTGCGGCGCGCAAGTGTGGATGACCGGAGCGGATCGCCTGTCGTTTGACAACCTCAACGGCCGCGCCACGTTTTTGAATGTTGCACAGTCCAAGGTCGAGGCGCAGAAATGACGCTGTCCGGCCTTTTGCTGTTTGCCGGTGTTTATTTTGCCGCTGTGGCCACTCCCGGCCCCGGCCTTGCGGCCATTGTGGCGCGGGCTTTGGCGCGCGGCATGGATGGCACTCCGGCTTTTATTGCCGGATTTGTTTGCGGCGATCTGGCGCTGTTCTTTTTGTCGGCGGCGGGACTGGCGGCATTGGCGCAGAGTTTTGCCGGAGTGTTTACGGCTGTCCGGCTGATTGGCGCGGCATATCTGCTTTATGTGGCGTGGAAAATATGGAACGCGCCGGTGGAGAAAATTGACATTGAGCCGGGCGCTGAAACCGTTTCGCCCAAACTTGAAAAGCCTTGGCGAGTGTTTCTGGGCAGCTTTACGCTGACTTTGGGAAATCCCAAGCCGATTTTGTTTTTTCTGTCGATCATGCCGCTGGTGGTGGATATGACCAAGCTGACACCGGGGGCCTTGGCATCAATGGCGGTGATTATCACGCTGATTATCAGCGCGGTTTTAACCACCGCATCTCTGCTGGCTACCCGCGCGCGCATGGTGTTTCAATCGCCACTTGCGCTCGGGCGCATCAACAAAGGCACGGCCATTGTTATTGCCGGGGCAGCGGCGGCGATAGCCACACGCTGAATAGAGCGGGCTTAAATGCCCAAAGCAGCATGCCAGATTTCGGTATCCGGGAAAATCATCAATCCAGCCGCAGCCAAAGCCAAGCCATAAGGCACGCCATTGTCAGCATTATAGAGCCGCGCAATCCATTCGCGCGCCTGCGCCCATTCCGGCAACGGCCATTTGCGGATGTAAATAAAGGCAAGGGTGAGAAAACCGCCGAGCACCGACGTGAGCACGCCATAATCCAGCACATTGACCCAGCCAAGCCAAACGGCGGTGGACGCCGCCAATTTGGCATCGCCGCCGCCGACATAATTAAAGGCGAACAGCGTAAAGGTGATGACCAGAACCGCAAGACCGCACGACAGGTGCCAGGCAATATCCTCGTACGACAGACCGGCATAGAGCGCGAAACCGACAAAACCCGCCACCAAAATCAGCGAGACGCGGTTTGAAATGGTCATGGTGAACAGGTCGGATGCACCGGCAAAGGCCATCAAAAACGGGAAAACCACAAGGGTTAAAATGGCTAGCATAGGTTGCGGCTCCAAGTCTCAACAGTATCTTTCGCGTCCAGCTTAGGGGAAGGTTATTGCGCGGCGGTTAATTGGTTGCGAAAAGTCGCCAGCTCGGCCAACAAAAAAGCGACCCTGATTGCTCAGGGCCGCTCGAAATTACTTTAAGAGGTTTAAATCTTAGAGCTGGTTCTGCACGTTGGTGAAGGTGCCGTTCAGCTTGGTGCCGGTAGCGCGCAGAGCGCCGATGATGGCAACGCCGATCAAAGCAGCGATCAGGCCGTATTCAATTGCAGTTGCACCGGATTCATTCTTTACAAAACGTGCGATCAAAGAAGTCATAGTAAGCTCCAATAAGTTGTTCCCGTCGGGGAGTTTCAGGCCACGCCATTGCTCCGGAGCTGGACCCAAATTGCATGAAACTTCCGATGATTTTCTTAAAGTAAGGCGGCGAAAATAGTGAATATTCGTAAATCTTTGGCATTGATATTCAGATGGTTAGGAAATTATGAACCGGATTTTTAGGCAAAAAAAAAGCGGCCCCTCGCGGAGCCGCCTTTCGAACTTTCGGTCTAAGCGAAAAACTTAGAGCTGGTTCTGTACGTTGGTGAATGTGCCGTTCAGCTTGGTGCCGGTAGCGCGCAGAGCGCCGATGATGGCAACGCCGA
>JAYVYB010000129.1:0-1521 GCA_043784625.1 Methylovirgula sp. | reverse complement strand
CATCGGCTGAAATGTAAGTTCCGGTCGGGTTGTTGGGGTTTGCTAAAAATACAATTTTTGTGCGTGGCGTGACCTTGGCGAGGATTGCGTCAACGTTTGCGGTCAGATCGGTTTCTTCGGCGATGACAGGGGTGCCGCCGGCCGCCAAAATAGCAATCTTGTAAACAAGAAAACCATGCGTTGTAAAAAGGCCTTCATCGCCTGCGCCGACATAGGCATTGGTGATCATCGAGAGAATCTCGTCCGAGCCTGCGCCGCAAACGATCTGCGCCGGGTCGATGCCATAGAGCCCGCCGATGACGGCGCGCAGGTTGGTCGTCGCGCCGTCAGGATAAAGTTCCAGATGTGTGGCGGCGGTCTGATAGGCGGCGATGGCCTTTGGTGAAGCGCCAAGCGGGGTTTCGTTAGACGACAGTTTATGAACTTTCCCCCCGGCCTTGGCAGCGCTTTTTCCGGGCACATAGGCTTCAATGTCCATAACGCCGGGGCGGGGAACAGGGCGGGTTGCAAAATTGTCTGTCATTGGTTTTTTAGCTCAATTCTAGGGATTTGTGTGAATGGAATAGCGCGCGGCATGACTGCCAACTTCCGCGATTTTGATGATTCCAACTTCTAATTTATCAATTTCGGCTTCTAGATGCTTGGGCTCCAAAGAGCCGGGCAGGGCGATCAATAACCCCAAGCCCGAGGGCGTGGCAGCATTTCCCAACACTTCACCCCCCATGCCTTTGATGGCATGATCGATTGAGTTTCGCCATCGCTCAAGTGTGACGCTGTAAAGCACAGTGTCGCGGGCGGCAGCCTCGTTCAACGGCTTGCTCAGCAGGAAAACCGGCATCCCTGCCGGATGTCCCGGTCGTTCCACAAATGGAAGGCGGGCAATAATCTTTGGCGCATCCTCGCGCGCCAACATGTCCCACCATGCACCAGCCGAATTGTGATTTTCCACACTTATCATACCAAGATCGCTGGCGGCATTTGCCACGCTTTCGATGACACCTGTAGCACCCACATGCGGTTGGTATGGCACCGTAAACCCGAAGTGAAAGCGCACAGAGTCGCGCATAGCAGCGTCGCCTCCGCTCGTATCTGCGTGAACGCTATAGGGCGACTGCACATAGGTAAATGTGGAAATTATGATGCGCCAGATGGACTCCACTGTGTCCAAAGGCAAATGACCTTCGTGACGCTCGACCAACGCACGCATCATGCTGGCTTCCCGCCCCGGACGGAACGGAGACCCGCCGCCCTGCCGCGCTTTGGCGGCAATGACGCGATCAATAATTGTGCCACGCTCGATGAGCAGCGCGTGCATTTTCGCGTCGATAAGGTCAATATCAACACGCAGGTCTGCCAGTGTTTCAAGCGGTTTTTGGTGGGTCATGCGCGGGATGGACAGCTCAGAATTAACAAATTTGTGTTCCGGTTTTAACGAGCGGCTCGTCATAATGCAAAGACTTATGAATGGGGCCGGAGTGATTGCTTGACCAGTTTATCGATCTATTCTAATTACAGGACGAA
>JAYVYB010000128.1:0-10788 GCA_043784625.1 Methylovirgula sp. | reverse complement strand
GACCGTCGATATCCCCGTGCTCGACGTCGATTCGCGCCGGGTTCCGATCACCGGCGCGCCGACGCTGGACGAGATGCATATCGGAACTGACGGCGTCCTCGGCGTCGATAGCCTCGCCGCAACACGCGTGCTGTTCGACTTCAAGCGAGGGGTGATGGAAGTCAGCCCGTCGCGCCAGGAACATGAGCTCTATGATCCGATGACAATCGTGGTCGAGGCGCGGCGACGGCACGGCCGACTGATGTTCACCCGGGCAGCCGCGGACGGAATTAGAACAGCCACGGCGAATTCGGAAAACAGCAGCCATTCCAGCGGCTTGTCGATTAGGCCGATATGCATCAAACCGGTATTGACCAAACCGTTACGCCCCAGAAGCGGTATCCACGCGATCATACGAATCACATTCGATGTCCAGAACGGGATGGTGCAGAGCAAAGACAGCCCTATCTGCATCGACTTGGTTTTAATGTGAAAGGCTAGGAAGTAGGCGACGCTAAAGCCAATCACCAATGTGAAGGCCCATGTCAGGAAACATAGTTTGATGGTTTCGACGTAGGTTTTCAAAATTGTACAAAGGCCAGGCAATTGCGCCAGGCACCCTTCAAAACTCTCGTAATAGCCGCGCGTGGTGAACGCCGGGATCATCTCATATTCGTTATAATCCCAGAAGCTGACCATGATAACAAAGCACAGCGGAAGCAGGAAGAAAGCCGCGAAAACCAGCATCATCGGCCCGGCCTGCAACCAGGCAATTAGATTTTTTGATGCGGATTTGAACATGATGGCTTTCGACTAAGTGCATGTAATCAATTTGCTGAGTTGTCTCCTCTCCCCGCAAGCGGGGAGAGGAGGGTCTCACAATTGTCTCGATTAAGCCGCGATGAACTCGTTCCACTTACGGACCATGTAGTCATTTTCATCCATGACCGCGTTCCAGCAAGCCACAGCGCCCATACGGTCTTCATAAGAGCCGCCGTCGCGCGTTGCGCCGGCCTTTTCAAGGGTGGTTCCGTCTGGTGCCTTGATATCGGCAACGGCGGCCTTGCCCTCCATCCAGAAGCCCCATTCGTCCGGAGACATGTTGGCTTTGGCGGTGGAAAGAACGGCGGAGTAGTAGCCTTGGCGATTCAGGTAAGCGCCAGCAAAGCCCGACAGATACCAGTTGACGAATTCATAGGCGACATCAAGCTTTTTGCCGGAGACGCCTTTGGATACGCAGAAGCCCGATGCCCATGAGCGGTAGCCTTCTTTCAATGGCTGGAATTTGCAGGCGATGCCCATCGAGCGCACCTTGGTTACAGCAGGCGACCACATTGACTGAATGACGGTTTCGCCGGAAGCCATCAGGTTGACGCTTTCGTTGAAATCTTTCCAGAAAGCGCGGAACTGGCCGCTCTTCTTGGCCTCGGTCATGATTTTCATGGTGAGGTCAATTTCGGCTTTGGTCATGTTGCCCTTGTCTTCATATTTATGAAGACCGGAGGCTTCCACCACCATGGCGGCGTCCATGATACCGATGGACGGAATGTTCAGGATCGACGCCTTGCCCTTGAATTCCGGGTTCAGCAGCTCGCTCCAAGACGAAATCGGACGCTTGATCAGGTCCGGGCGGATGCCCAATGTGTCGGCGTTATACACGGTGGGGATCAGTGTCACATGTTCGGTTGGCGTCTTAGAAAACTTGGTTGAATTGGCGCCTTCCAAATACAGCACCTTCCACGGGGCAGTGCCTTGATTGCCGATTTTTTTGCCGTTTGGCAGTTCGCCCTTGGTAAATACCGGGGTGATATTGTCGAATTCTTTGATTTTTTTGGCGTTAAGGCCAAGAATGTTGCCCGATGGAACCAGCTTCTTCAACGAGAAATATTCGGTGTCCAGCACGTCAAATGAGTTCGGCTGGGTAATAACCCGCTTGGTGACATCATCTGTTGTGGCGGTGATATATTCGATTTTGATGCCGGTATCGGCGAAGCACTTCTTGGAAATCTCGTCGCCTTCATTTACGGCGGTTCCCAGATAGCGCAGCACTTTGGCTTCTTGCGACATGATATAGGGGAAACCGGTGATCGCGCCCGAACCTGCCGCCGCGCCTACCAGCCCGGCTGCACCCTTCAGCACTGAACGCCGGGAAATAACGTCTTTCTTGCTCATATCCGCTCTCCTCAAACCCCGCAGCCGCCGGAATTGGCAGGATGCGTGCTTACCCTCACTGCGTCAGGCCGTGTGCCTGGGCAGGATCCCAACTCGCCACTACCGGAACACCAATGGTCCACGGCGCAGCGTCAAATGCATCTTCAGAAATTTGCGCGGCCAAATCGCCGCTGCTGCCGGTGGCAATGCTCACCTGAACATAGGTGCCTTGATACTCAACTTCGGTGATGGTTCCGGCCACCATTGGCCCGTCGCCGGCGTCCTGAGGGCGCGCCAATATCAATTTGTCGGCACGCACAGCCACCTTGCCTGCGGGCGTGGTCACAACATTGTGTCCGCCCATGAACTTGGCGACAAACTCGGTGCGCGGCTGGTTAAATATATCGCGCGGATGGCCTTGTTGCTCGATTTGGCCGTTATTCATAATGACCGCGATGTCTGCAAGCGCCATTGCCTCTTCCTGGCTGTGGGTGACGTGGACAAAGGTGATGCCAAGCTCGCGCTGCAGGCGCTTTAACTCAGCCCGCATACGGATGCGCAGGAACGGGTCGAGCGCCGACAACGGCTCATCCAGAAGCAGAATACGTGGTTCAGTTATCAAAGCGCGCGCCAGTGCCACGCGCTGTTGCTGACCGCCGGAAAGCTGGGCCGGAAGCCGCTGCGCATAGCTTTCCATCGCCACCAGCGCCAAAAGTTTTTGAACCTTCTCATAGCGTTCGGCCTTTTCGACCCCGCGCATTTTCAAGGCAAACGCCACATTGTCCAACACACTCAAATGCGGAAACAACGCGTAAGATTGGAACATCATCGCGGTGCCGCGCTGGGCCGGGGGCAACTGCGTGATCACGGTGTTGCCAATGAGGATATCGCCGGACGTTGCGGCCTCGTGCCCCGCTATCATCCGCAATGTTGAAGTTTTTCCGCATCCGGACGGGCCGAGCAGGCAACAATAACGGCCCTCAGGAATTTTAAGGTCAATGGCATTTACCGCCACAGTGCCGCTGTAGCTTTTGGTGAGTTGCACCAATTCCAAAGTCGCGTTGCCGACCATAATGCTCTTTCCCTTGGCGCTGTCGCCCTTGCCTGCAGAGTTTAGCGCTCAGCGTGGTTGGAACGATATTTGCAAAGGCTGTGCCAACTCGCGGCAGCGCGACAAATATGACTTAAACGGTATGCGGCGGCTTCTTGGCGAACCGCCGGTGCCTAAATCGAATCCATATTGCGCGCAATTTAAGCAATGGATTGCATGCAATTTAGCAGATTGCCGAAACAGGGCACTGCCGTTAAAGCTGACCCAAAGCGAAATGCTGGAAGGCGTACAATCGTGAGGCAGAGTGGAGAGGTGCAGATGGACAAATATGCACAGACAGCCAAACGTAAACTATCGGCGGTTCCGGACCCGGAGCCGGACAAGCGGGAAAGCGATAAGCAAGACCGCGCCCAAGTTGTGCGCAATGGCGTGGTGGCGGCCATCCTCGAACACAGACTGCACCCCGGCACCAAGCTTGGCGAGGATGATCTTGGCCAGATTTATGGCGTCAGCCGCACGCTTGTGCGCCTCGCGTTGCAAACATTGGCGCGTGAAGGCATCGTCGTCATCAAGAAAAACCGCGGTGCATTTGTCACCCGGCCTTCCATAGCGCAAACCAAAGAAGTGTTTGAAGCGCGCCGCCTCATTGAACCGGCCATTGCCATCCGCGCGGCACAGCGCTCTACGCCTGCCTTTGCAAAAACGCTGGACGCGCACCTGATTGAAGAAGCGGCGTCGCTAGCCCGCCGCGACGAGCAGGCGAATATTCGCCTGTCCGGTGACTTCCACTTGCTGGTGGCGCAAATGTCCGGTCACTCGGTGTTTCAAGCGATGCTTGGTGAGCTTATCACCCGCTCTTCGCTATCGATTCTTATGTATAAATCCAGCCGCGAGCATTTGTGCGGCGTTGATCATCATCGCCAAATTGCCGACGCCATCGTCAGTGGCGATGGCGCGCGCGCGGGCAGCCTGATGGTGCATCATCTCGACGAAATTGAACACGGACTGGAATTGGAACGCGACGGCGCGCCCAGAAAAAACCTCCAACGCATATTGGCGGCGCGCTAAAGAATATCACGCAAAAGTGTGAAGCGGTTTTGCTATAATGATATGCGTTATCAGGGAGTTGAAACAGGAATTTTCGTCTGACAAGACGTGAATGGCTCTAAAGGCGCGCCACGGCGTGACAAACATCCGCACGCAAGTTAAGCGACGTTCAACGGACAATCATCACGCATGTTTTGGCAAGGCGCGGCAGCAGGTGCCGCATGTGTTTTCGCTTGATGGCGACACACCCCGCCGTGGGCGAATAGTCCGGATTGCAAAGATGAAAAAAGATTGCGCTGCCACGCCCGCGCCGGACGGGCGCAATATTGTAATTTAAGACGACCACCAGATCATAAAGGTGATCTTGCCGCCAAAGCAGCTCATGCGGCTCGGCGCTGGGCAGACGTATCGGGCGGTTGTAGATGCGGCTCTGCGCGCCATCACACCAGCCAAAGCGCGGCTGAATCGCCTGCAGTTTCGGGTTTGGGCGCAGGCCTCTGTCGGCGCGGTAAAAGCCGCCTAACAGCTTGAAGCGACCCGCAGGCGTCGCGCCGTCTCCTTCGCGCTTGGACCTTGAAATTCCAGACCTGCCCAGCGCGCAAGGGATGGCGCGCCCGGCTACGATCAAATGCCCCTTGGCGGGTGCGTTGGCCTGGCGCGTCACCAAAAGCCGGCGGATTTTAGTTTTTGGGTTCATCAAGCGCGCGTCGCATAGTGAAAGTCGAGCCGAACCTGGCGGCGGGTGTGGCATTTGAGTTTACGATGTGACAAGCTTATGCTCCAGTGACAAGATTCTGAGCAATCATAGGCGGGACGGACGCGATGAGCCAAGTGCGTAAAATATTGATTGTTGATGATGATACAGAATTACGCTCCGCCTTGGCCGAGCAACTGTCCCTCTACGATGAATTTTCCACCGTTGTGGCTGAAAATGCCACGAAAGGCGTTGCAGCACTCAAAGCCAATGCGCCGGATTTGGTGATCATGGATGTTGGCCTTCCGGATATGGACGGGCGAGAGGCGGTAAAAATAGCCCGCAAAAACGGCTACAAAGGGCCGATTATCCTGCTAACCGGCCATGATGGTGACGCCGATACGGTTTTGGGGCTTGAAGCCGGGGCGAATGATTATGTTACCAAGCCATTCCGGTTTGCGGTACTGTTGGCGCGGATGCGGGCGCATTTACGCCAGCATGAGGCCTCGGATGAAGCGGTTTTGAAAATCGGGCCCTACACTTTCCGGCCCAGCTCGAAACACATGGTGCACGAGAAGGGCAATAAGGTTCGCTTGACCGAGAAAGAGACGGCCATTTTGCGGTTTTTGTTTCGCGCTGGCGGACAGACCGTTTCGCGCGATGTTTTGCTGCGCGAGGTGTGGGGATACAACGCACAGGTAACCACACATACTTTAGAGACGCATGTGTATCGCTTGCGGCAAAAGGTTGAGAGCGACCCTGCCCATTCTAAAATATTGATGACGGAGCCGGGCGGCTACCGGCTGAACGCATAAAAACCAAAAGCACCACACAACCCAAGAGCACCATGTCCTTAGATGATCAAATCAAGCATTTGCGCCGCGTAGCCACGCTGAACCTGTTCAGCACCGAGGCTTTGCGTCTGCTGTGCTTCTCTGCAGAAACGCATATTGCCCGCAGCGGGGAAGTGCTGTTCCGCGAGGGGGACGCTTCATCAGGAGGGTATATTTTGCTGGAAGGCGAAATTGCGCTGGAAAGTATGGGCCGCGCGCCTACGCTGGTGGGGCCGGACACGTTGATTGGCGAGACGGCGCTGATTACGCAAACGCAGCATCCAAGCTCGGCAACAGCGCGGGGAAATTGCACGGTTTTAAAAGTGCCGCGCACACTGTTTCACCGCGTATTGCGTGAATTTCCGGACGACGCGCGCAAGTTGCGTAAGGAATTCGCCGCCCGCACCAAGATTATGCAAGGCGAAATGGGCAAGGTGAAAGAGAAGTTTTTGGCTTAATCTTCCCTCCGCCTAAACATTTTTGGATGCAGCTTGGGAGGAAGAATTACGCACTCGACGTTACGATGTTTATAAACCCGATGTGCTTTAAATATAGCATGTTTGAGAGAATCATTGAATTCAAGTATTTCAAGCCGCCCGGGCAAACGAGCGTTGATATGAATAAACAAATTATCGTTTTCCTGCGCCCACCAATTCATAAAGACCTGATCGATATCTTCATTCTTCCATGAAAGGCACACATCCACATCACTATCAGGACGATGGTCGCCTCTCACTCTGCTCCCAAATAAATACACTTTGATTTTCGGTACACATGCTACCCAATCTGCCAGTGTTTTTGCAAGCTCGTGCAGTCCTTCGGTAGGCAACTCTAATTCGGGTGTCACAGATCCTCCAAGAACTTTAGTCACAATGCACGTGCATTGTAGAAGTTTGCAACGGCTTGAAGCAGCGCAAAAGTACGTTAGCTAAACCTCTTCCAAAAATTCTCTCTTTCGAAACACCAATATCGCGGCGGTTTCCGGTTGAACCAGCTTCTTAGGCGCGTCGAGCCTGACAATATCTTCCTCAATGTTCCATCCGTCCGGAAAATCAGAGATCACTTCCGCGCCGACAATATGCGCGGCGTCAAAATCCGCTTCTGAAATCTCGCCATCATAAACAAAGCGCAGGGTGATCTGCTTGGCTTGCCAACCGCAGGATACTTCCCGCAAGGCGGGTGAGACCGCGCCAAGCAGCGCGCGCTGAAGCGAGAGCAAGAGCTTGGTTCGGATTTCGAGATCAGTCATAGCGACAGGCTAGCATCTGACAATAAAAAAGGCGACCCGAAGGCCGCCTTTATAATGTGTTCCCCCCTCCCTATCCCTCCCCCGCAAGCGGGAGAGGGTACGGCCCTGAGCGGCTCCCTCTCCCATGAAATGGGGGAGGGTTGGGGAGGGGGAAAGTTACTTATTCAGCGACGGCGTCTGCCTTGCCTTCAATGTCTTCGCCGGTGGCCTGATCAACAGCTTTCATCGAAAGCTTGATCTTGCCGCGATCGTCGAAACCAACGAGCTTGACCTTAACCTTGTCGCCTTCTTTGACAACATCGCCGGACTTGGCGACACGGCCTTTGGAAAGCTGGGAGATATGAACCAAACCGTCCTTTGCGCCGAAGAAGTTGACGAATGCGCCAAAGTCCACAACCTTAACCACGGTGCCTTCATAGATCATGCCAACTTCCGGATCGGACGCGATGGACTTAATCCAGTTGATGGCGGCCTTGATCGAATTGCCATCCGAGGATGCAATTTTCACGGTGCCGTCGTCTTCAATGTTGATCTTCGCGCCGGTCTTTTCGACGATTTCGCGAATAACCTTGCCGCCGGTGCCGATCACTTCACGGATCTTGTCGGTGGGGATTTTCATGGTTTCGATGCGCGGAGCAAATTCACCCAGCTCGGCGCGCGCGCCGGTGAGGGCGTTGGCCATTTCACCAAGGATGTGCAAACGACCTGCATTGGCCTGAGCCAGCGCAACTCTCATGATTTCTTCGGTGATGCCGGAAATCTTGATGTCCATCTGCAGGGCGGTAATGCCCTCCGAAGTGCCTGCCACCTTGAAATCCATGTCGCCGAGGTGATCTTCATCGCCCAGAATATCGGAGAGCACAGCAAAACGCTTGCCTTCCAAAATCAGGCCCATGGCGATACCGGCTGTCGGGCGCTTCAAAGGCACGCCAGCGTCCATCAATGCGAGCGAGGTGCCGCAAACGGTTGCCATTGAGGAAGAGCCGTTCGACTCGGTGATCTCAGAGACAACGCGGATGGTGTAGGGGAATTCCGCCGCAGTTGGCAACATTGGACGGATAGCGCGCCAAGCGAGCTTGCCGTGACCGATTTCGCGACGGCCTGGCGAACCCATGCGGCCGGTTTCACCAACGCTGTAGGGAGGAAAGTTGTAGTGAAGCAGGAAGCGTTCTTTGTAGGTGCCTTCCAAGCTGTCAATGAACTGTTCGTCTTCGCCGGTGCCCAGTGTGGCGACCACAAGCGCCTGAGTTTCACCACGGGTGAACAAGGCCGAACCGTGGGTGCGCGGCAAAATGCCGACTTCCGAGACGATCGGGCGAACGGTTTTGACATCACGGCCATCGATACGGATGCCGGTATCAAGCACGTTCCAACGCACAACCTTGGCCTGCAGGTCATGGAAAGCTTCCTTGACATGCTCCTTGGAGAATTTGGCTTCGCCATCTACTGGGAACAAGCCCGCATCAACCTTGGCCTTAACCGCATCAACAGCCTTATAGCGCTCTTGCTTGGCGGTGATTTTGTAAGCTTCACGCAATTCTTTTTCAGCAATATGCGCAACAGCAGCTTCAACAGCCGATTTGTCTGCCAACACCAGATCACGCGGCTCTTTGGCAGCTTTTTCGGCGAGACGGATGATCGCATCAATAACAGGCTGAAAACCACGATGGCCGGTCATGACAGCTTCCAACATGATTTCTTCAGAAAGCTCTTTGGCCTCCGATTCAACCATCAGAACCGCGTCCTGAGTGCCGGCGACGACAAGATCAAGAATGCTCTCTTTCATCTCGTCAATGGTGGGGTTTAGCTTCAGCACGCCGTTGATCATGCCAACGCGGGCGCCGCCAACAGGACCCATGAACGGGATGCCGGACAGGGTGAGCGCAGCCGAAGTTGCGACCAGCGCCAGCATGTCCGGATCATTTTCCAGATCGTGGCTCAGCACGGTGACAACAACCTGTGTGTCATTGCGATAGCCCTCGGGGAACAAGGGGCGGATCGGGCGGTCAATCAGGCGGGAAACCAAGGTCTCTTTTTCAGACGGGCGGCCTTCACGCTTGAAATAGCCGCCGGGAATGCGGCCGGCCGCAAAGGTTTTTTCCTGATAGTTTACGGTAAGCGGGAAAAAGTCCTGCCCCGGCTTTGGCGATTTCGCCGAAACGACGGTGGCCAGCAGCGTGGTTTCGCCGTAGGTGGCCAGAACCGCACCATCGGCCTGACGGGCGATTTTGCCGGTTTCGAGAACGAGCTGACGGCCCGCCCAATCAATTACTTCACGGTGGACATTAAACATATGTGTGTCTTTCAAGTGCAAAATCGCCATAGCAAGACGGCAAGACGCTTCCGCTCGGGCTAAAGCCCAAAAGAAGAAGTGTCTTGCGATCCTGCCATGGCGGACATTTCATTTTAAAAACGGCAACCCCATGCTGCCGTTTTATTTTTCAGGTGAACAAGTCAAGTGAACGTATTGCTGCGCTGTAATGGCGTTTGATCTTGGATCAAGCGCCAATTAGCGGCGGATGTTCAGCTTTTCGATGATTGTCTTGTAGCGGGCTTCGTCCTTCGACTTGACATAGTCGAGCAACGTGCGGCGCTGGGAAACCATCTTCAACAAACCACGACGGGAGTGGTTGTCCTTCACGTGAGCCTTAAAATGGCCGGTGAGGTTGTTGATGCGTTCGGTGAGGATAGCCACCTGAACTTCCGGCGAACCGGTGTCGTTTGGCTTGGTGGCGTGTTCTTTAATCAGCGCGTCTTTGCGCTCTGCGGTAATCGACATCGTATGTTCCTTTTAAGCTTGTTTCGCTTGAAGCACGGCCGATCCGGGATGTCGTCCAGCAAAAGGGTCATGCACAAGCGTGGCTTCCGGATGTGGAAGCTGCGAGGTGTATATATCAAAGAATGTTTGATGGAAACCCCTTTCGCGCTTGAGAAATTTGGAAATTTCCCCTTAAAATAGGGGTGATAAATATTCGCAATGAGGCATTTGACGTGGCAAAAACAGTATATCTCGACGCAATGATTGAACGCGCTGATTTCGCCATAAAAGGTTCTGACACCAATTTTGCCGAACCAATTCAAGCACTATCAATAGAGAATTTGGGTCCTAATGGCATGGTTGTCCCAATGCTTAGGAAGCCTGACTTTCAGCGGGAGACAAATCATTGGAGTCCGCCTCAGGTTCTCAAATTTCTTGAAAGCTTTCTTGATCAAGAACTGATCCCTTCTGTAATTCTCTGGCGATCAGATGCCCATTTGTTTGCGATTGATGGAGCGCATCGGCTGAGTGCTCTAAGAGCTTGGATTGAAGACGACTATGGCGATGGTTTAGTTTCTCTTAAATTCTACTCGAACGAAATTAGTACAGAGCAAAGAAAGGCTGCGGCAACTACTCGCAAGCTTGTGGAAGAAAATATCGGGAAATATTCTCAGCTAAAAAAAGCGTTGATTGAGCCCGATAATTATGAGCCGCTCAAGGTTCGTCGTGCAAGGAATATGGCCATTCGCACAATCTCACTCCAATGGGTCCAGGGTGACGGAGAGAAGGCTGAAACTTCATTTTTCAATATAAATACACAGGGCACTGCGTTAGACGAAATTGAAGGACTTTTGCTGAAAAATAGGGACAGGTCTGTCGCTATTGCGGCGCGTTCCATCGTCCGTGCAGGCACTGGCTACAAATATTGGTCAAAATATAACGACTCAAAACCTGAAATTGAAAGACTCTCGAAAATTCTGCACGCTCTTTTGTTTAATCCCGAAGTTGAGCATCCAATGGTAATCC
>JAYVYB010000127.1:0-10924 GCA_043784625.1 Methylovirgula sp. | reverse complement strand
ACATAATCAACACTGCCCTTGCCCGGAATTGTAAAAATGCCGATCTCGTCACCCATGCCCACGATCGAGTCAAGAAAGCTCCAATCGCCGGCCTTGGATTTTGCCAGGATATCCAGCCGCACGTCTTTGCAGTGAATGTGGCTGATACGCTTTTTATAGGTGCGCGCCACTTCAACAGGGTCGCAGCCCGCCCAGGTTAAGTGCCCGGTATCAAACAACAAATTCACGCTGGGGCCGGTATGATCCATGAAATTGCCAATGTCGGCACGGCTCTCAACGATGCCGCCCATATGGTGATGATAGCACAATTTGAAGCCCTCGGCGGCCAACATATCGGCAAAATCAGTCATCTTTTTGCCATAGGCGACCCATTCATCCGCCTTCATATGCGGCCGTTTGGACTGCGGCATGTTGCGGTCACCTTGAATGGTGTTGGACACTTCCGCCACAATAAACACGTCTGTCCCCATGCCCTTGAGCAAGGTGCGGTGTTTGAGTGAGCCTGCAAATTCTTCTGCCGCGCTGCGCTCCAATAGCTTGATCGAGTGCCATCCTGCGATGCAAACGAGGCCGTACGGCGCGAGAGTTGCGGTTAAGGTGCTGATTTCGCGCGGGAATTTCTTACCCAGCTCCATGCCCTCGACGCCCGCCTGCTTGGCTTCGCGTAGGCAGGTTTCCAATGTTATGTCGCCACCAATTTCCTTCAAATCATCATTTGACCAAATAATCGGGTTTGCACCAATGCGGATCATTCTAATCTCCAATATGTTGTTTTTTGCGGGCAAGATCATAGCTTTTGCGGGCCTTTATGACCGTGTCGCGGTTTGAAACTTCCGGCACCGCAACGTCCCACCAGTGACCACCGGCGTCGGTGGAATGGCGGGCGTCGGTATCGATGACGATAACCTGGCTGTTTGTGGCGGCACGTGCGGCAATGAAGGCCGCTTCCAGATCGGCAATATTGGCCACCTTGACAGCATCCGCGCCCAAACTGCGGGCATGAGCGGCAAAATCGATGTTAGGCAGGGTTACGTGATAGGAATCCTGCAACAGATTGTTAAATGCCGCGCCGCCGGTGGCATTTTGCAGGCGGTTGATGCAGCCATAGCCGCGATTGTCCGGCAGAATGACGATGATTTTCATATTCATCATCACTGCTGTGGCAAGCTCGGAATTCATCATCATGTAGGAACCATCGCCAACCATACAGATGACTTCGCGGGACGGGTCAGCCATTTTAACGCCCAGAGCGCCGGCAATTTCGTAGCCCATGCAGGAAAAGCCATATTCAAAGTGGTAGCCGCCCGGCGCGCCGGGCTGCCACAGCTTGTGCATTTCGCCCGGCAATCCGCCTGCAGCGCCAACCAGCACGTCGGTAGGCTGAGCATTGCGGGCAATGGCACCAATGACCTGCGAGTCCGAAGGCAAGTCCGTATTGGAGTGCTCGCTGGGCGCATTGGTATAGCTGGCAACGTTCTGCAGCCAATTGGTCTTGTCCTCAGCGGCACCTTTGGACCAAGCGGCGGGCGCGCTCCACGCGGCCAAGGCAGAATTAAGTGCGGCAAGGCCGACACGCACGTCGGCAATAAGCGGCAGAGCATTGTGCTTGTTGGCATCAAACGGTTGTACGTTCAGGCCGATAATTTCGTGGTCAGGATTTTTGAATAGACCCCAAGAGCCCGTGGTAAAGTCCGCCAGCCGGGTGCCGACAGCTAAAATAACATCGGCTTCAGCGGCATAGGCATTGGCCGCCGCCGTGCCTGTAACCCCCAAGGCGCCAAGCGCCATCGGCGAATTTTGCCCCATCGAGGACTTGCCGGCCTGGGTCTCACCCACCGGGATGCCAAGTCTTTCGGCGAAGGCTTGCAATTGCGCTTCCGCCTCTGAATAGAGCACACCGCCGCCCGCAACAATAAACGGTTTTTTGGCACCTTGCAGCGCCGCCACGGCGTCGGCCAGTTCGTGCATGTCCGGGGCTTGGCGACGCGGACGATAAACCTTTTTGTCGAAGAAACTTACAGGGTAATCAAACGCTTCGGCCTGAACATCCTGACAAAACGCCAAGGTAACCGGTCCGCATTCAGCCGGGTCTGTCAAAACGCTCATGGCGCGGCGCAACGCCGGAATGATCTGCTCCGGACGGGTGATGCGATCAAAATAGCGCGAAACGGGCTTAAAACAGTCGTTGGCAGAAACTGTGCCGTCACCGAAATCTTCGATCTGTTGCAACACCGGATCTGGAATCCTGCTGGCAAACACGTCCCCCGGAATGAGCAACAGCGGCAGGCGGTTGACATGCGCCACAGCTGCGGCGGTGACCATATTGACTGCTCCCGGCCCGATTGAGGTGGTGCATGCCATCATGCGGCGGCGGCGCGTTGCCTTGGCAAAGGCCACGGCGGCATGGGCCATGCCCTGTTCATTGTGGGCCCGGTAGGTTGGTAAAACGTCTCTGGTCGCATAAAGGGCTTCGCCCAGACCGGCGACATTACCGTGGCCAAAAATAGCCCAGACTCCGGCGAAAATTGGCATTTCGACGCCGTCAATCTCGGCCATTTGCACGCTCAAAAAGCGTGTCATCGCTTGCGCGGCGGTTAAACGAATGGTTTTCATCAATTCAGCTCCGAATGTTTTTTGCGGTCAACCAAGCTTGAACAAGAACGTCAAAGCTTTGTGCCATAAGTGAGACCGCCTGTGCGTCGGTTATTTTGCCGGCAAGCCAGTTATGAGCGGGTTCCGCAAAAATGGTGCGACCGACAGCAAACCCCTTGACGCTGGCGCAGGTCGCCGCAGTTTTAAAGGCCTCGACAAGTTCGTTTTCAGGCGCTTCCAAGCCAAGCATGACGATGCCACGGCAGTAATTATCATTGATTTTGATGACGTCGGCAATATTAGCCCAAGCGGTCTGGGTGGCTTGTGTTTCCAGCTTCCACCAGTCCGGCTTGATGCCGAGGCTGTAGAGATGGGTCATTACGCGGGCAATGGTCGTGTCATTCACCGGCCCGTGCTTTCCGGCAATGATTTCCACCAGCAATTCGCGGCCGCCTGAACGCGCCGCATCGGTCAGACGGAGCAGCTCGCGGTCCTGCCGCGCGCGCAATTCCGCCGGATCATCAGGGTGGTAAAAGCACAGACACTTGATGGTATGGATTAGCGGCCATTCGTTAAGCTTGGCAGCCAGCGATCCGCCTCCCTCGAAATCAAGCGGGCGGGAGCCGGGGTCTTCCACCGGCCGTCCGATCCAGAAATCATGATCAGCAGCGCGAAACAGCGCTTCGCGGCCATACGTCCCGTCCAGCAACATGCCGAACGTGCCTTTTGGTAAATGCGGATATTTGCGCATGACCTGCGCCGCTGCGTCCACAGTGAGCTTTTTGAAAGGCGAAATGCGGCTGCGCGATACTCCCAAATCGTCCGCCGTTTTTTCAAGCTGCATTCTGTGATCACAGGCCAGCGCCATCAGCACCGGAGCATGTGTGACTGCCTGTGCCAAAGCGGTTTTATCGTCGCGGGTTGTTACCCAGTGAATGTGGTTAAGGGCAGCGTCGTGCCGCAAGGCGCGCAAGGGGCTGCCATTTTTTAGGAAGTAAAACAGCTCGGTCTCAGTGAGATATTCCACCGAACACAAGAGGCGCGAGACGGCAAAAGCGCCTCCGGCATTGGCATAGGCGCAGCAGGTTTCCAGCGGCTCGTCGCGGATAAAGCCACGAATAAAGCCCGACATGAATGCGTCGCCGGCACCCAGTACATTATAAACTTCCACGGGAAAGCCGGGGCCTTTGATGCCGTCTTCGATTGAGGCCGGAATTGCGCCGGTAAACACCACGCAACCCATTGGCCCACGTTTACAAACGATGATGCCTTGCGAATGTTGGCGCACAATGCGGATTGCCTCAAGCGGATCTTCGACGCCACCGGCGATCATCAACTCTTCTTCGGTGCCGACAATAAGGTCGCAATCCTTCAGGATTGTTTGCAAATGCGCGGTAACGTCACCGGATTTTACATAACGCTCTTCACCGGCACCATGCCCCGCCAAACCCCACAAATTTGGCCGGTAATCGATATCGAACAGCACCTTCCGACCGTGCTTTTTTGCATAGGTAATCGCCAAACGCTGTGCTTCGGCGGTGTTTGCTTTGGCAAAATGGGTGCCGCTGACCAAAATTGATTTCGAAGAGGCGATGAAGGCCTCATCAATGTCTTCCGCGCACAAGGCCAGATCGGCACAGTTGTCACGGTAGAAAATCAGAGGGAAAGTGTGCTCATCACGTATGCCCAAGAGAACCAACGCTGTGAGCCGATCCTTATCGGTTTTTATGCCGGAAACATCGACACCCTCACGGGCGCACTGTTCACGGATAAAGCGGCCCATGTGCTCATCACCCACCCTTGTAATGAGGCCGGATTTGAGCCCAAGCCGCGCTGTACCGATGGCGATATTGGTGGGGCAGCCGCCGACCGCTTTGGAGAAGCTGGCCATATCTTCCAGGCGGCCTCCCACCTGCGCGCCATAAAGGTCAACGCTGGAGCGGCCAATGGTGATGACGTCAAGAACCGGAGCAGTCATGGGTTTGCCTTAGGAGTTAGGGTCGAGCGGCGCATCAGGGTCAAGGGGCTGATCCCCTGCGCCCATTACGTTCTGGTCAAAATCAATATTGGCGCCGGTGAGCAAGCCGGACTCGTCCGTGGCCAAGAAGGCGCAGGCTCGCGCCACTTCGTCCGGATCTATCAAACGGCCAAAGGGCTTGGATTTGATCGCCTCCTCCAGCCAACCGTCCTGTGCGTCATGATAAGTTTTCATAATACGGTCTTCGCCGGGCGTCGACATCCAACCGATATTGAGGCCATTGACGCGGATACGGTAGCGAATCAGACTGTGGGCGACATTTTTGGTGAGTCCGGCGAGCGCGGCTTTTGAAGCGCAGTAGGCTGAAATAAAAGGTTGGCCACCGTGGGCAGACATAGACTGGATGTTGACTATTGCACCCTTGATCTTCTGCGCCGTCATGATTTTTGCGGCCTCCTGAATCAAAAAGAAGGGGCCGCGCACATTGACATCGAACAGCTCATTGTAACGCTCCTCGCTTGTATCAAGAATGGTGCCGCGATCCGTCAAACCCGCAGCATTGATCAAAATGTCAACGCGACCAAAATTCTGTTCGGCTGCGGCGATCACCCCGCGGCAGTCCGCCACCTTGGCCAAATCCGCCTGTACGAAAACGGTTTTGCAACCTGATGCTGAAAGTGAAGCGGCCACTTTGGAGCCTTTGTCGGAATTTCTACCGCAAATCACCAGCCCGGCTGCGCCGCGCGCCGCAAACAAGCGGGCAATGGCCTCGCCGAGACCCTGAGTTCCGCCTGTCACCACGGCAATCTTGCCATTCAAACCAGAAGGTCGGCTTGCATCCATGAGTGACATTAAATTCTCCATAAATCTGACGACGATCGCGAAGGCCGGTTCAAAGACAATAGCCGTAATAGAACAAAAATTCTATTCCATAGTCAATTCAGAATATACATTCTTTTTAAAATAATGACAGACCGGTATATCAGTAGGTGGAAACTTTGAGCTGCAATTGAATTTTCCGCCTTGCGACTGTCATACTCGCCGCCTATGACCATTTGAGATTGTCTTAATGCGATATTGTCTAAATGCTTGAGGAGAAGATCAGCGATATGGGTGATGTGTATCAGCCTGATCCGCCCGAAACAGAGCTGATCGGCAGTTCAAATCAAAATATCTGGCGAATCGTCGGCCTTGTGGCCAGCGTTGCCATCATCGGATTGTCTATTTTCGTTCTGGCTCGGACGCTGAACAAAATAGATGCCGGCGAGTTGCGCGCCGCATTTCAACGCACGCGGCTGGAACAGTTTTTGATGGCCGGACTATTTACCGCCATTTCTTATGCAGCCCTGACCGGATATGACGCGCTGGCGCTGCGGCATTTGCGCTCAAAAATTCCGTTCTCTATCACAGCACTCGGGTCGTTCACCTCATATGCCATCTCGTTCACTTTGGGCTTTCCACTGGTGACGGGAGGCGCAGTTCGATTTTGGACCTATGCGCGGGCTGGGCTTTCCGCCGGGAAAGTGGCGAGCCTAACAATTATTGCTGGCATCACCTTTTGGCTGGGAATGGGGACTGTTCTTGGTCTGGGAATGATTTCACAAGCGGAAGCCATTGCCGAGCTTAACCAATTCAAGGTGGACTTGAATATCACCGTCGGGCTTGGCGTTTTAGCGGTGGTGTTTGCCTATTTGATTTTTGTTTCGCGCGCGCGCCGCAGGGTGCGTTGGCAAAAATTCCGGCTGGAATTGCCCGGTTTGCCCGTCACGCTGGGCCAAATGTGTCTAGGCGCGATTGACGTTTGCGCCGGTGCTGCTGCGCTTTATGTGCTGTTGCCACCCGAGCATGGCATGGCGTTTTTAACTTTCGCGGCTGTTTATGTGTTTGCGGTGATGCTTGGTATCGCCAGCCACGCCCCGGGCGGCATCGGAATTTTTGAAGCAACCATGTTGAAGGCCATCCCGAACGCCTCAACCTCCGCCCTGCTGGCATCTTTGCTGATGTTTCGCATGGTGTACTACGTTGCGCCGTTCATTCTCGCTTTGGCTTTGCTGGGTGCAAATGAAATTTCGCGGCGTTGGCAGGGCCTTCGATCCGCCATGGACGAAACCGAAGAATAGGATGAGGTTATGGCCAGCTTTCAGTGGGCAGGAACGGTCGGCCAGTTTGCCGCTGCATTGTTAGAGACGCTGCCGCACCCGGCCCTTATCATCGACGAAAATGTGCGCATTGCCGCCGCTAATGGCGCGGCCAGAAAAATTCTGCCACATCTGCGCCTGCGCGAACCGCTGATTTTGGCGCTGCGCGCGCCAGACGTTTTGGAGTCGGTGGCGCGTGTGCTCACGTCGCGGCGGCCTGAGACAACGCTGCTGCATGAGCGTGTGCCGCTGGAGCGGGTTTACGAAGTTTCGATCACACCGCTTGAAGTGCCCAGCCAGAGCGTGACCGCTGTGGTTCTCGCTCTGACCGATATGACGGAAGCCCGCCGTCTGGAGCAGATGCGGGTTAACTTTGTCGCCAATGCCAGCCATGAATTGCGCACCCCGCTGGCATCCATCCTCGGATTTGTTGAAACCCTGCAAGGCCCGGCCAAGGACGATTCAAACGCACGCGGCAAATTTTTGGAAATTATGCGCGATCAGGCACGGCGTATGTCGCGTCTGGTCGACGACCTTTTGTCGCTCTCGCGCATCGAACAGAAGGCCCATGTGCGGCCAGAACAGCGCGTCGATCTCAGTCTGATCGTCCGTCATATTTGCGAAACGCTGCAACCCCTTGCCAAGGAAAGCGCGGTGCGGCTTGATATTCACGTCGAACCCAACCTGCAGATTGCCGGCGACCATGACGAATTGGCACGCGTCACCGAGAACCTCATAGAAAACGCAATCAAATACGGGGTGTGGGGTAAAGACTCAGAAATCGATCGGGTCGAGGTGTCGCTTATTCATGACGGGACTGAAGCGCGCCTCGCTGTGCGCGATTTTGGGCCCGGCATCGAGGCTGACCATCTGCCCCGCCTCACCGAGCGGTTTTATCGCGTTGACGACGGCCTAAGCCGGGCCAAGGGCGGGACCGGACTCGGTTTGGCCATCGTCAAGCATATTGTTGCGCGCCATCGCGGACGCATGAACATTGAAAGCCAGATAAACCACGGCTCTGTTTTCTCCGCGAGTTTTCCACTGGCGTCTGTTTGATATAAATCATATATATCAATATTTTAAGCTGTCATAATAGTGTTATTCAATTGTCATATAAAGGTGATGCAAACCCGCTAGAAGTCTCGTCGTCGGCTCGAAGTGAGCGGCTTTAAGAGGCTTAGGCCTAAAACGAAAGAGGCATCTATGCAATTTTCCATTTCCCGGGTCGCCATGGCGGTCGCCTTTGTTGCGACTAGCGCCACGACCGTTCTTGCCGCCGATATTTCCGGCGCAGGCGCAACATTCCCATATCCGCTTTATGCGAAATGGGCAGAAAACTATAAGAAAGAAACCGGCAATGGCCTGAACTATCAGTCGATCGGTTCGGGTGGCGGCATCAAGCAAATTATTGCCAAGACCGTAACTTTCGGCGCGACTGATGCACCGATGACTGCGGAAGACCAAGCCAAGAACGGCCTTGTCATGTGGCCAATGGTCATGGGCGGCATCGTCGCTGTGGTGAATCTGGAAGGCATCAAGTCGGGCGATCTGGTTATTGATGGCGCGACGTTGGGCGATATTTTCACTGGTAAAATTACCAAGTGGGACGACGCGGCAATCAAGAAGCTGAACCCAAAGGCAACTTTGCCATCTGACGCGATCACCGTTGTGCATCGCGCGGACGGATCGGGTACAACTTTCAACTTCACCAACTATCTCGACAAGGTTTCAACTGAATGGCACGCCAAAGCCGGTGTAAGTCAGTCTCCTGAATGGCCGGTTGGTGTTGGTTCCAAGGGCAATGAAGGCGTTGCCGGCACTGTGGGCCAGACCAAGGGTTCGATTGGTTACGTTGAATATGCTTACGCCAAGCAGCAGAAACTGACCTACTTCAACATGATCAACAAAGACGGCAAGACCGTCACGCCGACATTGCCCGCTTTCCAAGCAGCTGCGTCGAACGCCAATTGGGAAAAGGCTGTTGGTTATTATGAAGTTTTGACCAATGAGCCTGGTGCAGAATCCTGGCCAATGACGAACGCCACCTTTATCCTGATGTACAAAGAGCCAGCCGATAAGGTGGCATCTGCCGAGGCGATCAA
Organism: Methylovirgula sp.; assembly: GCA_043784625.1. Taxonomy (GTDB): domain Bacteria; phylum Pseudomonadota; class Alphaproteobacteria; order Rhizobiales; family Beijerinckiaceae; genus JANXSV01. The sequence goes on along the minus strand of JAYVYB010000127.1, from coordinate 2,114 downwards.
GTTCTTTGATTGGGCTTACACCAACGGCGGCAAGACTGCAGAAGAACTCGATTACATTCCGATGCCAGCTAACGTCGTAGCTCTCGTTCGCAAGACATGGGCTACAGAACTCAAGAACAAGTAAGCTTTTTTACAAGTTCAATATCGACCTTGCGCCGCTTTTAAGCGCAAGGTTTTCAATGAGGATATGACAGTGACGGACATGGCGATGGGATCTGAGCAGCAGAGTACGATTTCATCAGCAGCCATGCGTGCGAAGGCGCTCAAAAGTTTCATTCTGGGTGATGTGATTTTCCGCCGTATGACATTCTCAGCGGCTATCCTTGTGCTGATTTTGCTCGGCGCAATCATCGGGTCGCTTGTCATCGGCGCCTATCCTGCCCTCGCCAAATTTGGATTTGGCTTTCTGACCAGCGAGCGCTGGAACACTGACCAAGAGATTTTCGGCGCTTTTGCACCCATTTACGGAACCATCATAAGTTCCTTTCTGGCGATGGTGATAGCGGTTCCGGTTGGTTTGGGCATTGCGATCTTTCTGACTGAACTCTGTCCGCAGGTCCTGCGCCGGCCCATTGGCGTGGCCATCGAACTGCTCGCCGGTATCCCGTCAATTATTTATGGCATCTGGGGCTTCTTCGTGCTCGCGCCGTTCTTAAAAGAGCATGTTATGCCGGGGCTGGTGTGGTTTTTTGCACCCATTCCCGTGCTCAATACGCTGTTTGGCGGACCGGGGTATGCTGCCAGCTTGTTCACTGCGGCGCTTATCCTGGCGATTATGGTGTTGCCATTTATTACAGCCATCTCCCGCGATGTTTTCTCGACTGTGCCCCCTGTTTTGAAGGAAGCGGCCTTCGGTATCGGCTGCACCACATGGGAAGTCGTCAAAAACGTGGTGATCCCCTACACCCGTGTTGGTGTGGTCGGCGGTGTCATGCTGGGTCTTGGCCGTGCGCTGGGGGAAACTATGGCGGTTACATTCGTCATCGGTAATTCTCACAAAGTTGCTGGTTCGCTGCTCAGTCCGGCCACGACAATTTCAGCGACAATTGCCAATGAATTTCAGGAATCCAGCGGCATGTTCACGTCAGCATTGCTGGCGCTGGGTCTGATGCTGTTCGTTATCACTTTCATTGTTCTTGCTGCCGCGCGGATTATGCTGATGCGCCTTGAACAAAAAGCCGGAGCCTAAGACGATGACACTGACTTCGAAGGCGACGCCGCGTGGCGCTTATCAAAGACGTAAAGCCACCAGTTCGATCATGATGACGTTGTGCTGGGCCGCGACAATATTCGGTCTGGCATGGCTGACCCTGATTTTGGGTGCCTTGCTTTGGAACGGTTTTGCCGGATTGAACCTCAATATCTTCACTCAGGACACCCCCGGCCCGAACACTGACGGCGGCGGCTTGCGCAATGCCATCGTCGGCTCGCTTATTATGACCATTATGGGTGTTGGTATTGGCACGCCGATCGGCATGCTGGCTGGCACATACATGGCGGAATACGGCCGTTTTTCGAAGCTCACTTTCTACATTCGCTTCGTTAATGACATTTTGTTGAGCGCGCCCTCGATCATCATCGGCTTGTTTATTTATCAGGTTGTTGTGGTTCCGATGGCTGGTTTTTCGGCCCTTGCGGGCGGTTTGGCGCTTGCTGTTATCGTCATTCCGGTGGTGGTGCGCACCACAGAAGATATGCTGCTTCTGGTTCCGGTTCCGCTGCGTGAAGCGGCAGCTGCCCTCGGGCTTCCGCGCTCTCACGTGGTTTTGAAAGTGGCTTACCGGGCGGCGGCGGCGGGTTTGATAACCGGTGTGTTGCTGGCCGTTGCCCGCGCCAGCGGCGAAACCGCCCCTTTGTTGTTTACAGTGCTTTCTAGCCAATTTTACAGCACGGATTTAACGCAGCCCATGGCCAACCTGCCCGTGGTTATCAATACTTTTGCCGGCAAGGGCTATGCCAATTGGCAGCAGCTTGCATGGACAGGGGCTCTCATCATTACCTTAACCGTGCTGACGCTCTCGGTTGGAGCGCGCGCGCTCGGCGCACAAAGGACCAAGAAATGACCGATATCGCATCTCATGCTACCGTAATCTCCCATCCATTTCCCGGTGCCG
>JAYVYB010000126.1:0-10324 GCA_043784625.1 Methylovirgula sp. | reverse complement strand
ACCCCGCAGGCGCCGACCTTGATCAGCGCGCCCTTCTTCGGAATTTTCGGCCACGGCACCGTTCGAATGACCGGCTGCGCGCCGGGACCGTCATAGGTGTGAGTTGCCCGTGGGCCGCACCGATATCCCGCGTCACATCTCGATCCTCACCGGCCAGTGGCCAGGCCGGGGAGGGCCAGATCAATGGCACAACCGGTTACGAAGAAGCGGCTGGTCAAGGCCTCTTGGCAGGATTGAACGCTGCCGGCCGCATTTTAAAGCGTGACGATTTTGTTTTGCATAGATCTGAGGCCTATTTGGGCGTTATGATCGATGATCTGATAACTCAGGGTGTTTCGGAACCGTACCGAATATTTACATCGCGGGCAGAGTATAGACTAACTCTGCGTGCAGACAATGCTGATGAGCGCTTGACTCAAAAGGGCGGCAATTTCGGCTGTGTTGGTGCGGTTCGGTTACAGCTATTTGAGCAGAAGCAGAGTGTTCTGAGTTTTTGGACTAACCTCTTTGCAGAATTCCGACCAACGCGCCAGCAGCTGGTAATGGCCGGCATTCCAATCAATGGAGATGGCGCGAGGCGAACAGCGTTTGAGATACTCTCGTTCCCCGACGTCCTAATCGATCATTTGTTTTCGCTGTGGCCGGAATTGCGAGGCTTGCCTCGAGATTGGCTTGGTAAATTAGAATCGGACGCGAAATATTCGGTCTATTTATCGCGGCAGGATCGGGATATTGAAACATTTCGAGCCATGGAAAACATCATTTTACCGAGTGACTTGGATTATACGGCAATCAGCGGGCTATCAAACGAGGCGAAAGCCAAATTTGAGATGATTCGGCCCGCGACTTTGGGTCAGGCCGGGCGCATTGAGGGGATAACACCATCCGCCCTGGTATTGGTTGCGGCCAATATTCGAAAGAGAGGCACCGGCGCTGGTGGTGTGCAAGCCGGTGTCTGAAATTTTATCCTCGGAAGACAAAGCAAAAGCCTTTCTGTTCAGTAGCGTTTCACGTGAAACATACATGCGAATGGAGGTTTACGACGCTTTGTTGCAACGATGGCAAAAGATGATCAATCTTGTGGCTCCTTCAACCCTAAATCAGGTTTGGCTGAGACATATTGCCGATTCAAATCAAGTTTTTAATCTTTACCCGGCCGTAAGGCGGTGGGTTGATTTTGGCTCTGGAGGTGGTTTCCCCGGTTTGATCACGGCAATTCGTTTAAAAGAGACTGAGACGGGTTCGGTACTCCTGATTGAGAGCGACAAGCGCAAATGTGCGTTTTTGCGAGAGGTTATCCGCGAAACGGGTGCGCGCGCAGAAGTTCAAGTTGGCCGAGTTGAAGACTACAGCATGGAATTGGCAGGTAAGTTCGAAATTGTAACGGCACGGGCCTTGGCATCACTGACACAATTGCTCGTTTACAGCGAGCCTCTTATCGCCGGTGGAGCTTTAGCGCTGTTTCTTAAGGGGAAAGACACACAAGTTGAATTGACCGCTGTGCCGAATATCGATAAATATCGTCATAGGCTATGGCCAAGTCAAACTGACAGGCACGGTTCAATCGTTGAAATTGCGCGCTCGTAATGCTCAAAAAAGAGAGTTGGTCTTGGCTTGAAACTTAATCCAGAAAATGTTGCATACTCTGTGCCTAAACATCAGAGCCCGGAGAGAGCGGCCATGCGTGTGTTGGTGCTGGCAAACCAAAAAGGTGGTGTCGGCAAGACCACAACCGCGATCAATCTTGGAACTGCGCTTGCTGCAATTGGCGAACAAGTGCTCATTTTAGATCTGGATCCGCAGGGGAACGCCTCCACCGGGTTAGGCATTGACCAAAAACAAAGACATATATCGACTTATCACGTTCTCAGCGGCGAGAATAGGCTTAGTGCAGCCGTAACGGCCAGCGCCGTGCCGAGACTATACGTTGCGCCATCGACGCTGGATTTACTTGGTGTAGAGCTAGAAATTGCGTCCGATGCTGATCGAGCTTACAAGTTGCGGCAGGCAATAGAGTCATTCGCGCTTGAATCAGAAAATGCACTTGGAGTGCGGTTTAGTTACGTGCTTATTGACTGTCCGCCTTCGCTCAATCTGCTTACTGTAAATGCTATGGCTGCAGCAGATTCCATTCTTGTGCCGTTGCAGTGTGAATTTTTTGCCCTTGAGGGCCTTTCGCAGCTATTGAAGACTGTGGAACAGGTTCGGCGGGCGTTAAATCCGACATTAACCATTCACGGCATTGTCTTGACGATGTTTGACCCGCGCAATAACCTGGCACAACAGGTTGTGTCCGATGTGCGCAGTTTCATGGGCGATAAGGTATATGAGACAATAATTCCGAGGAACGTGCGGGTTTCGGAAGCCCCTTCCCACGGAAAACCGGTGTTACTCTATGATTTAAAGTGTGCCGGTAGCCAAGCATATTTGAAGTTGGCTTCAGAAGTCATACAGCGAGAAAAGAAATTGCGCGAATTCGGTTCGAACTCGTAACGAGGATTAAGAAGTGGTTGATGAACAAAAAACGCCCCGCCTCGGACGCGGTCTTGCAGCGCTCATGGGCGAAGCTGCGGATCCTAGCGCATTGCTGGGGCAGGCGAAAAAAATCGCCATAGAATTTCTTAGACCTAACCCGAGAAATCCGCGGAAAGACTTTCGGGAAGAAGATCTCGAAGATTTGACAAGTTCGATCCGTGAGAAGGGAATCATACAGCCCATTCTTGCCCGAAATTTACCGCAGTTGCGCGGCGTGTATGAGATTATTGCCGGTGAACGCCGTTGGCGCGCAGCGCAACGGGCTGGTCTGCACGAAGTACCTGTATTCTTGGTTGATGTCAGCGAGAAGGAAGCGCTTGAGTTCGCCATTATTGAAAATGTGCAGCGCTCCGATCTCAATGCGTTAGAAGAAGCGTTGGGCTATCAACAATTGATGGCTGAATTCGACTATTCGCAGCAAGATTTGGGCCGGGTTATTGGCAAAAGCCGGAGTCACGTTGCCAACACTCTGCGACTTACTAAATTGCCTGACAGTGTGCAAGGCATGGTGATCGATGGGCGTATTAGCGCTGGACATGCCAGAGCCCTGCTATCTGTTTCTGATCCGAAACGAATAGCACACCGCATTATCGATGAAGGCCTATCAGTTCGAGACGTTGAGCGTATTGTTCAGAAGGAGACCAAGCCTGAACTGCAATCCGAAGAGAAAGACACGCCGCGCAAAGTCAAGGATTCGGATACACTCGCGCTTGAGCAAGTGCTTACTGATGTGTTGGGGCTGGCTGTGATGATTGAACATAAAGGCGAGCGTGGCGAGATGCGGATTCGCTACCGAAATCTTGAACAGCTCGATCACTTGTGTCAGCGGCTAAAGCGCTAAGATGCAATTTTATGCATGTGAGATGCTGGCGTATTTGTGGTAACGGCCACCGTGGCTTCACCGCCTCGATGAGGTTGGCACCATGCTTGAAATTTTCCAAAGTGCACGTGTGCTGAGGCTTCTGCTGAGATTGTTCTGCACACGCGTCCGCACCACTGCCTCTTGCAATGTATCGATAGATGATTGAATTTTTAAACTTGTCCAACGCGAGATGTAGGATTGCACGACCTGTTTGCGGAGATAAAATAGTCCGTTGCGGGTCATAATGTGTTCAGTTTGGTCCCCATTCTCTATTTCAAGCCGTATGCGATGCAATTTCATAGCGTGGCCTAAGGCTGATGACAACAAATAGGCCGCATCAGCGCCGTCGCGGAACACCCTTTCGCAGAGAAGTTCAATTTTTGCCCTTTCCCCGGAAAAGGCGGCGTCAATTGCTTCATCAAGTGCAGTTGACGCTGCGTCGTTCATGATTTCAGCAATATGGTTGAGCGAGACTTCACCTTGACCCATTGCATAAAGACAAAGCTTCTCAAGTTCGGTTCGAGTTATTAGCCGATCATTGCCGAGTATACTCACCAAATAATCCCGCGTATCAGGCGCAATCGTCAAGCTGTGACTTCGCAAGGTGGCCTCTACAAGCCGCCCTAACTCCGCAGGGCCGTCTGGATAGCAGCCGACCGATGCGGCCAGCTTGGACCCGTCGAGCAGCTTGCGCAGAGGGGATGCCGGTTTTAGATTTCCGGCCTCAAGAATTATTTTGCATGCGCTTGGCGGATTGGAAATTTGCTGTTCGAGGGCATCAATTATACTTTTGCTGCCGACCTCAATCCAGATGGCACGCGAGTCGCCAAAAAGACCAATTGTTGCAGTCTCGTCAGCTAACAGCCCCGGTTTGGATGCTATTTCATCTCCAGAAAAGCGCACCAGCTGAAAGGCGTCATTGGCATCGGCAATGGATTTTTTGACAGCAATTTTTGCCCGCTCGTGGATCAATCCGGGGTCGGTGCCGTGGAACAAATATATAAAAACAGGGTCATGCTGCCGGCTGATAAACCGGTCAAAATCGTCTGCCTTAACGAGCATGGATTACAGTCCAGGGTCTGTAGCAAATGTTGCAGCAATTCGATTGCGTATGTCTTGCGCCAAACTCTTTGCAACCCGGATTTCACTATCCCTCGCTGCCCGCAAATTTGCAAAGCGCTGGCTTGATCGATCGTAGGGCGCCGCAGACGTAACCTGCCCGGACGCGATAAGCTTATTTCCGTCTATTTGCGAAAGCTTGAATTCCGCAGTTACGAAAATACTAGCTGAGTCGGCCCGACCGGTAAGACTATCGATAACCTGCGCTGTATTGGTTTCGCGTGGCACTATCACAAGATTGTATTTCGGCGAAACGACATCGCCAGACCCATTCAATAAGAAAATCAATTCGGTTCCGATATAATGCCCTAACAGGTCTGGCAAAGGTTCCACGCTAATTTGTTTCAGTTTTTCACCAACACTTTGCGAACCCTCTGAGCGGTAAAGCGGCTGAATGCACCCTGCCAGAGGCAGCGAAAACGCAAGCACCGCCATCATGCACAGACGCTGCAACGGTTTTAAGGCATTCAGGGCGTTAAATGACAACATTTATGATCCTTTTGGGGACAAGGATAAACTTTTTGATCGGCTTGCCGTCTAAAGCGCGTTGGAAAAAGTCTTGTTGAGAGAGCATCTCGAGAATTATTTTTTCATCTGCTTCAACTGGAGCGGTTAATTCTCCGCGCTTTTTCCCGTTGACCTGAACAGGTAGAGTTACCACATCCTGCACCAACAGAGATGAGTCCGCAACCGGCCAAGGGGCGTCGGCTACTGAACCTGCGTGGCCAAGCTCTGACCAACACTCTTCGGCCAGATGCGGCATCATAGGTGCAAATAGCGTCACCAAGACGGTAGCTGCCTCGCGCAGAGCGGAATTCGTATCTTGGGACTTTTCCGCAATGCTGACGCCAGACCCTAAAGTATTGGCCAATTCGTAAATATGAGCAATACAGCGGTTAAATCGCAGCCGATCGACGTCTTCGGTTACTTTGTGTATTGCCTGATGTGCAGCCTTGCGAATGGCTATAGCCTCAGGAGTGACAGTGGCAACATTTGATACCGGCACAGAACTTAATTCGCCAACAAGACGCCACAACCGCTGAACAAACCGTCCTGCTCCCTGCACGCCCTCCTCTGTCCATATTACGTCGCGCTCTGGCGGCGAGTCTGACAGCATGAACCAGCGCGCAGTATCCGCGCCATATGTGGCGATAATGTCGTCAGGATCCACCGTGTTTCGTTTTGATTTTGACATCTTTTCGATTGAGCCAATTTCGATCCGACTATTCGTCTTCAGGTCAAAAGCGGCGCGCTCACCTTCCAACTGCTCGAAGCGAATTTCATTTGGTGAAAGCCATTCGCCGGTCTTGGCTTTATAGGTTTCGTGCACGACCATGCCTTGGGTGAATAGCCCCCCAAACGGTTCTGAAATTTCTGTGTGGCCGGTTTTCTTCATCGCGCGCGTGAAAAAGCGTGAATATAAAAGGTGAAGAATAGCGTGTTCAATGCCGCCGATATACTGGTCTACCGGCAACCAATGATTGACTGCGGAGGCCGTTGTTGGGTCTTTTTGGTTAGTAGGATCGGTAAAGCGGGCGAAATACCATGAAGAGTCCACAAATGTGTCCATAGTATCGGTCTCGCGACGCGCAGCGGCACCGCACTTATAGCAAGATACATGTTTCCAAGTCGGATGACGGTCCAGCGGGTTTCCCGGCAAATCAAAGGTAACGTCTTCAGGCAAGACCACTGGCAACTCTTGGCGCGGAACGGGCAGAGTACCACAGGATTCGCAATGAATTATCGGTATAGGACAACCCCAGTAACGCTGGCGAGAAACTCCCCAATCTCGCAACCGATAGTTTACCTTGCGCTTTGCCTGCGGCATGCCCAATAGCGGTGCCTTTTCCAAGCGTTGCGCTACTACTTCGTAAGCCTGGTCTGTGCTCATGTCGTTAAGGAATTCAGAATTTATAAGCAAGCCATCGCCAGTGTAAGCCGTCTGATTGATTTTAAAATCAGTCACGGATTGCTCGGGCGGGCACACAACCGGCGTTACCGCAAGACTATACTTGTTAGCGAAGTCTAGATCGCGCTGGTCATGGGCCGGACAGCCAAAAATCGCGCCGGTTCCGTAATCCATTAAGACGAAATTGGCAATCCAAACCGGCAGTGATTGGTTTGGGAGGAAGGGATGCGCAACCCGCAAGCCGGTATCGAAGCCCATCTTTTCGGCTGTTTCAACTGCAGCAACAGAAGTGCCCATACGCTGACATTCGGCAACAAACTCCGCCAAAGCCGCATTGGTTGGCGCAAGTGCAGCTGCTAGCGGATGATCCGCTGCGATTGCCACAAATGAGGCTCCAAAGAGCGTGTCCGGCCGTGTAGTATAGACTTCGACTTCCTTTTGCGAAACCAAGTTATTCGAGGCAAGACCAAACCGAACCAATAGACCTTCGGACTTTCCAATCCAGTTCTTTTGCATCAATCGAACTTTTTCGGGCCAACGATCCAGCGTATCAAGCGCAGTCAAAAGCTCTTCCGAGTAATCACTGATCTTTAGAAACCATTGCGTTAGCTCCCGTTGCTCAACCAAAGCACCGGACCGCCAGCCGCGACCGTCAATAACCTGCTCATTTGCGAGCACAGTTTCGTCGACCGGGTCCCAGTTTACTTTTGACTTCTTCCGATCCACCAATCCGGCTGAAAGGAAATCAAGAAACATCCGCTGTTGATGCTTGTAATAGCTCGGATCGCAGGTTGCGACTTCGCGAGACCAATCCAGAGAAAGCCCCATGCTTTTGAGCTGGCCGCGCATGGTTGCAATATTTGCGTAGGTCCAAACGCCCGGGTGAGATTTCATCTGTTTAGCGGCATTTTCCGCCGGCAAACCGAACGCATCCCACCCCATAGGATGCAGGACATTAAAACCGCGCGCGCGACGATAACGGGCAACCACGTCGCCCATGGCATAATTTCGCACGTGACCCATGTGAATGCGGCCGGAGGGATACGGAAACATTTCCAAAACGTAGTATTTTGGACGCGGATCATCATTTCGGGTTAAAAAAGTTTGATTTGCGGCCCAAAATGACTGCCACTTCTGCTCAGCCTCGCGGGCATTATAACGCTCTGATCTCATGGTTAGATTATTTGCCTTGTGAAAAATTAGGTGCACTTCGCATCAAATTGCGGCAATGGTCAAATATATTAAACAGGTTTTTGAGAAACGGCTCGGCATGCAAGACGCTCATCCTCCACTCCAGGACACCAGCATTTCGCGATGGCGCGACGTGTGTTCATCTATAAGCCGCGCGGCGAATGATGTCGCTGGTCTCCATAAGCATGTCGAACTGATTTGTGTCAGTAAAACGCAAAGTAAAGAGGCAATTTTGCGTCTTCTAGATGCCGGGCAACGTCTGTTCGGAGAAAACAGAGTTCAAGAAGCTCAAACAAAATGGCCGGACCTGAAGCAGCTCTACCCAAGTGTTCAGCTTAATCTGATTGGGCCTTTGCAAAGTAATAAAGTTGCCGATGCCGTGGCATTATTTGATGTGATCGAAACTTTAGACAGGCTTAAACTGGCAGAGGCGTTGGCGGCGGAATTTGCTAAGACAAAAAGACGCCCATTGCTCTATGTTCAGGTAAACACAGGCTCCGAGCCGCAAAAAGCAGGAATATTACCTGAAAAACTCGATGCATTCATTGTTGATTGCCGCTCAAGACTTGGCCTTACGATTGAAGGCTTGATGTGTATCCCCCCGGTAGACCAGCAAGCATCGGCACATTTCGCGTTTTTGCAACTCGCAGCTCGACGGCACGATATTAAATACTTATCTATGGGCATGAGCGCGGACTATGAGTTGGCAATTCAATTGGGTGCAACTCACGTGCGCGTTGGCAGTGCAATATTTGGCAGCAGGGGCTAGCGGACGCAGTCTAACCAAGTATCTGCGTCGGTCATGCGGGCCTGGATGATGTTTGCGACCCCGAGCTGATGCCGTGAGGGATGTTTAGGATTTCTCAAAAAGGGGTTTGGCAGGCTGGAAGCAAGTATAGCGGCTTCATGGACGGTGAGATTGCGGGCGCTTTTATTGAAAGCATAACGTGCCGCCGCTTCCGCACCAAATATACCCTCGCCCCACTCTGCAATATTGAGGTAAGTTTGAAATGTGCGTTGCTTACCCCAACCTTTATCAAGCCCCATTGAAAGTGGAATTTCTAATGCTTTTCGGATGTAAGATCGTCCTGGCCATAGCATCATATTTTTGGTTACCTGCATGGTCAGCGTAGATGCCCCGCGTGTTACTTTTCCGTCTCCGTCCGCCACACTCTTTAAAGCCTCCCAATCAACCCCGCCATGCTGGCAATATTGCCCGTCCTCTGACATTGCGACCGCTCGTATGAGATTGGGCGAGATTTCAGAAAGCGGCAAAAACCGCTGATCGACCACGCGAAAAGTTATGTAGCGCGCCCACATCAGAGTTGAAACCGGGGCAAACCAAAATCCAGCGGCAAATGTGAGGACCCAGAAGACAAGGACAGCGTACAGGCCGATTCTGACAAGCCTAAACAGCGATTTGAACAAAGATGCGGTTGCCATGGGTCAAACCTGCTGAATTTCTGATAGCCTTGACCCAAAGCGCTATCTGAGGCAAGCCAGAAGCGGTTAATTCGGGGTGGTAATTAGTGGAACGGAACAGTCAATTTGGGCAAGTTTTGGCGGACAACGGCCATGCTGTTGAAGCCATGCTCGATAAATTACTTTCCTATTCAAGTGAAACTGACGAAATCAAAAGTCCGCAGAGGCTTATCGAGGCTATGCGCTATTCAACTCTGGGAGCGGGTAAGCGTATTCGCCCGTTTTTGATGATAGAGACTGCCAAGCTATTTAATATTCAAAGTGAAGCAATTGTGCGGGCAGCTTCGGCCATTGAAATGATTCACTGTTATTCGCTGATTCATGATGATCTTCCAGCGATGGATGATGACGCTATACGGCGTGGGAAGCCAACAGTGCATATCGCTTACGATGAGGCGACGGCGATTTTGGCGGGCGATGCGCTGCTTACTCTTGCGTTTGAAGTTATGGCAGATGAACGGGTTTCGCCCAATGCTGTATTGCGAGCTGAGCTGGTAGTGTTGTTGGCAAGGTCAGCAGGCGCGCGAGGTATGGTCGGTGGACAAATACTCGATATACTCGCTGAGTCTTCAGTAAAACCGCTCACGCAAGCCGAAATACAAACCTTGCAATCAATGAAAACCGGAGCGTTGCTGCACTTTTCAGTTATTGCGGGAGGCTTATTTGCCAATTGTGATCAGGATACGATGTCAAAGTTACACGAGTTTGGGCGAAAACTCGGTGCTATTTTTCAGATATCAGATGATATTCTTGACTATACTGGTGACACGGCACTGATGGGTAAGAAAATAGGTAAGGATGCCGGGCGTAACAAAGCAACATTGGTATCTATTTTAGGGTTAGATACTGCTAAAATACAATGTGCAAAGCTCGCCGACGAAGCAAAGTCGGTTTTAGGAAGTATCTCTTGTTCAGGCAGTAAAGATATTCTGCTTGAAACAGTAGATTTTATCGTATCCCGCAACTCATGAAAGCATCCCTTGTGAAAGCACCTCAATTCTTGCGGAAAATTAAGTTTTTCAGGCATCTTTATGCCCACCCAAGACTGCTTATTGCGCTTGTTGTTGCATTGGTTTGTTTCTTTCTGATGCCCGATTGGTCTGTGCTTACGCGCTTGTTGTTAAGCTGGAACATATTTGCTTGGGGGTTTCTTGTCATTATGGTGCCGTTTTTGCTGGGTTCTGGCACCGAGCAGCTGAAGCGCCGGGCGATTGCTCTCGATGAAA
>JAYVYB010000125.1:0-4007 GCA_043784625.1 Methylovirgula sp. | reverse complement strand
CTGACTGGCAATTTCTTTGCCTGCCTGCTCGATCAGCAAAGCGACATCGGCATTGCTCAAATCCAAAATCAGGCTGACGTCTTCGATGGAAAATCCCTCGACAGTCCGTAGCAAAAACGCCTGCCGTGGCAGAGGGGTGATACTCTCGACATTGCGTTCGGCAGCATTTTCGATGGTGCCCGCTTCCGCGTTCGGGAGGGCACCGCCCGAGGTCTGCCACAGGCCGAGAAAGAGCTTATAGAGGCCATGGCGCGGCGGCATGTTTTGCGGAAAAATTGCAGGTTCCGCCACCAAAGCCTCTAAAGTGGCCACAACATAGGCATCGCCACCGGATTGCGAACCGTTGAGCGCACGGGCAAACCGCCGCAAGTAAGGCAAATGTGGAGCGATCTGTTGAGCTATCGGCATTGTTTAAATGTCTCCGGTCATACGCAAAACGTTCACTTCTGATCGCGTTTCTGACTTTAAAAAATAACTAAACGCAGGAACTAACTGATCAAAGAGACGTTTAAGTTCTACATCAGTTTGAGATTAGGTCTAGAGTTTAGTGCAGATGTATAGAAGGGTATTAGAAGGCGTAGCTATGAATTCACATGATTCTGACAAAAAAACTGCGCCGCTTACGCCCGAAAACCGGCAGACAGACTCTCGCTCAGACCACGTTAACGTCGTGTCCGGCGGTGAGGAAAACGACACCGTCCTCGATGCGAAAATTCAGGCGGCCATCGGTCAATCTCTGAAAACCTATTACGATGATCTCGTAAACGCGCCAATGCCCGATCGCTTTATGGTTTTACTGGCCGAATTGAGCGCGAAAGAGCTCAACAATGAAAAGTGAAGCTCATCAAACCCTGCCCAAAGCGCCCCCGAGCGCGGTTTTCCGCGAGGGATTGATCAAGGAAATGCCGAACCTGCGCGCATTCGCCATTTCGCTGTGCGGCCGCCATGCCCAGGCGGACGATCTGGTGCAGGAAACACTCCTCAAAGCGTGGAGCAATGTTGGCTCCTTCACGCCCGGGACCAATTTACGCGCCTGGCTTTTCACCATTCTTCGCAATACTTTTTATTCGTCGCATCGGCGCACCTCGCGCGAGGTGCAGGATACCGACGGTATTTTTTCAGAACGCGTTGCTGTTCCGGCACCGCAGGAAAGTGCCATCGATATGGCTGATTTTCGGATTGCGCTGGAAAAACTGCCGGAGGACCAGCGCGAGGCGCTTATCATGGTGGGCGCTTCAGGCTTATCATACGAAGAGGCGGCCGAGATTTGCGGTGTCGCCGTTGGAACCATCAAAAGTCGGGTAAACCGCGCCCGGGTGCGGCTGGCTGTGCTACTTGGCATTGTGAGCTCTACAGATTTGGGCCGGAGTGCTGTCGAAGACGCGGCTTTGGGAACAGTCTCAAGTGGTTAAGTTACAAGTCTTTAAGCTCCGGGTGTTTAGATCGCCGCTTTTTGAAACATCAGTGCCGAAGCGTGAGGATTAGCTTCAGACATGTTCACCGCCAAGCTAAAATCGATGCGCGGACGACTGCTGTTTCTGCTGGCGCTGGTCATTATTCCGATCGCCCTGTTCAATCAGGGGCTCACCCTGTTTTCTTATTGGTCGGCCCTTGATGATATTGATGACGCCCAACATGAAGTGGCGCGCGGCTATGCAGTATCGGTGCGCCGAAGTTTTGAGAATGCCGGATCCACTCTCATTGCGGTGGCGCTCAGACTGCAGGCCAAAGACGGAGCCTGTCAGGGGCTGGTGCAGCGAGCTTTAAACGAAAACGGGAGTTTCAGCGCCGTGATGGCGCGTTCCTCGCTGGGCGCGTCTTGTCTTGCAGCGTCACCCGGCGAAGCTGACGCGGCAACCTTGGAAGAAATTCTCCCGCAAACTGCCGCAAGCACGCCGGTGCTGACGCGCGACCCAACGCTGCTAACCAGCTTTGATGCTTTTATCGCCCACGATCGGCTTTGGACGGTTCTGCATGTCAGCAACACCGCTGTCTCGGGAGAGAGCTGGTCGCTACATGCACTGGTGAAGGCCAACAACATCTTGAACGACCAACCCGCCGGAGCCATGCCGGTGGGTAATTTCGCTTTGATCAAGGCTGGCAGGGCCATTGCCGCAAACGGCGCTGCCGCCGCAGATTGGATTCCGAAGCAATTGCCGATGTTGGCCAATGACGATGTGTGGCAAAGCAAGCAGGCAGATGGCTCGCGCCTGAACTATGCTGCGGCCCCGGTGGCGCGCCCCGACATGTATGTGCTTGCAAATCTGGACGCGGGGCCGCGCGTTGGTGCTTGGCATCGATATCTGGCGCTTTCGCTGGCCCCTTTGGCCTTTATGGGATTGTTGGTGGGCCTTTACACCCGCGCCATTCAACGCGACGTGGTAGCCAGCGCCAGACAGATCAAAACTTTTGCGTCGCTCCCGTTTGCTGCCGACCAACCCTTCGAAATCGACCCGGCGATGCCGGAGGAATTGCAGAGCGTGTTTCAAGCGCTTTACGATTTGAAGACACAAGCGGCAACGCGCGAAGCGGCCCTGACGTTGTCGGGAGAGAAAAACCACGCCTTGACGTTAGAGCTGCACCACCGCGTTAAAAACAGTTTGCAGGTGATTCAGAGCTATATCTCGCTTGGAAAACGCGAATTGTCCGGCAAAAGCCGACAAACACTGGCCCAAACCGAGGCAAGGGTGCAAGTAATCGCCACGGCCTATCGTTTGGCGCTGAGCGAGGCCGGCATGCAAAGCGTTCCGGTGCGCCTGTTTGCCACGCAGGTTACCAATAATATTTTCGCAACGCTGCGTGAGAAACATCAATGGGTGACCACCTCGCTTGACGTGGAAGGCGATATGCATATCGACCGGCTGATTCCGCTTGGATTAGCCATGGTTGAAGTGTTGGGAGACGCTTTGGCCCATTACGAATTCAACAATTTCAGCGTGAACCTTATTTCCAGCGGAGCGGATCAGGTTGACTTCACCATCACGCAAGAGACCGAGGTGCCGCCATTGTCTCACGTCTCCACACGCATGATGGCCGGACTTGCCTCGCAACTGGAGGCGCAAGCCTTGCCGGTGGACGGCAAAAACCTGTTGCATTGGCGCTTTAGCGTCGACCCGCAAGGTCCCAAGGCATAGGCCGTTCGCCAACGAAAAATATGGCGCAGAACCGGAACTTTTTGGGTAGTGCCGCGTTTTCCCGTCGGAAATCAATTCAGATCAAACTTAAATAACAAGAAAGGTTAGACCATGGAACCTCAGGGCATTATCATTTGGCTGGTTATTGGCGCAATTGCAGGCTGGCTTGCCGGGCAAGTCGTTAAGGGCGGTGGCTTTGGCCTCGTCGGCGACATTATCGTCGGTATCATCGGTTCAGTTTTGGGTGGCTGGCTGTTTGGCACATATGTGGTGGGAACCGGCGGCATTCTGGGCGCGATCATCGCCTCCACAATTGGCG
Source organism: Methylovirgula sp. (assembly GCA_043784625.1). Classification (GTDB taxonomy): domain Bacteria; phylum Pseudomonadota; class Alphaproteobacteria; order Rhizobiales; family Beijerinckiaceae; genus JANXSV01. The sequence continues at coordinate 554 of JAYVYB010000125.1, read as the reverse complement.
CGATTATCCTGTTGTTTATCCTGCGCCTTATCAAACGCGCATAGTAGAATCAGATATCGTTGCGAGAACAGCCGCTCCCTCCCCGGGGCGGCTGTTTCCGTTTAAGCATTGATAAATATCAATAAATTAGCTTTCTAAATTTTTCTTGGAACCTTTTTAGCAACAAGACGTTTTTCTGGCAGCCGCTTAAAGCGGTGCATATTCAGGAGAAATATCATGAGCAGCACAACTGATAAGATTAAGGGCGCAGCAAACGAAGTTGCCGGAAGTGTAAAGCAATCTGTTGGTAAAGCCGTTGGCAACACCAAGTTGGAAGCTGAAGGCATCGGCCAGAAAGCCAAAGGCAAGGTTCAGGTTGCTGTTGGCGACGCCAAGTCCGCTGTCAAAAACACTGTCGACAAGCTCTAACCGGACGCGACACGCCCCGAAGCTGTGCCGGGTGCGCAAACGCCAATGCAGTGCCCGGCCCAAGCGATAGAGGCCGGAGACCGGACACGCATCCGGCAAATGTTTTCAAACACCGGAGATTAGACCCAAACACCGGAGATCAAACC
>JAYVYB010000124.1:0-11653 GCA_043784625.1 Methylovirgula sp. | reverse complement strand
GCAGGGTCCATGGCGCGTCCTTGCTTTTGAGCATGTATAGCTTCAGCCAAATCCTTATAAATATTGGCAAATGCCAGCGGCATACCTTCCGCGTGCCCAACGGTGACTCGGCTACTGCGGTCTGCCTCCGGCGACAATCCGCCTTCGCCCCGCTCAATAATCTGCAACCTTTGACCCAATGGCATCCAAAACAGTTGGTTCGGCTGTTCTTGAGACCAACGCAGTCCGCCCTTTTCGCCAAACACCTGAAGTCCAAGGCCATGCTGTCTGCCAATGGCGACTGATGATGTCCATAGCCGACCAACAGTGCCGCCCGACATGCGAAAGTTCACCATAGCGTCGTCTTCCAGCACGCGGCTTTCAATGCAAGACGCAATGTCCGCCGAGAGACGCTCCACTTCCTGCCCGGTGACAAAACTTGCCATGTGCAAAGCGTGAATGCCACAGTCAGCAAATTGCGCCGAGACGCCAGCTTGGGCCGGGTCATAGCGCCAGCGCACGCGCGGATTTTCCGCATCGGCTGCATCAGCGTGGTGGCCGTGCGCAAACTCGGCCACAACGAGGCGCACCTTGCCCAAATCACCACGAGCCACCATTGCCCGCATATGCCGCACCAGCGAATAGCCGGTGTAGCCATAATTGACCGCGCAAATGCGCCCCTGGGCTTTGGCAATCTTTACAATGTCCTCGCCCTCTTCGACTGTCATGGTCATGGGCTTTTCGCACAGCACATTAAATCCAGCTTCGAGGAAAGCTTTGGTGATGGCAAAATGTGTCGCGTTGGGAGTTGCCACCGTCACAAGATCCACCCTGTCCGCGCGTTTGATTTCGCCGGCCAGCATCTCTTTCCAATCACCATAAGAGCGATCAGCAGCAAGGCCCAACTTGCGACCATATGCGCGACCAGGCTCTGGCCGATGGTCTAGGGCCGCAGCCACAAATTCAAACTCGGCGTCAAGGCGCGCGCCCAATCGGTGCGCCGGGCCAATTTGGCTGCCTTCACCCCCGCCAATCATTCCCCAATTTAGTCGTGTCATAGTGTAGTCCTTTGAATGCGATCAATCACTTAAAACCAATGCTTACCAGATATTCGCGATTGGCTCTGGCATCGTCCATCGGGCGAACGTCCAAAGTCGGGTCGCAGTCCTGTTCCACAGTGCACCAGCCCTTGAACCCGGCTTCTAACAGAACTTGCCGCACTTGCGGGAAGTTCACATCGCCTTTGCCGAGGTTGCAAAAAATGCCTTGCCCGCAGGCCTCGTAAAATCCGGTGCGCTTGGTAATCACATCAGCCTTCACTATGGGGTTAATGTCTTTAAAGTGCATGTAACTGATGCGATTGATATGCCGTTTCATAAATGCCACAGGATCAAAGCCCGCATAGGAATGATGGCCGGTATCGAAGCAGATTTTAAGATATTTATCATCGATTTCAGCAAGCAATCGCTCAAGTTCGGGCTCAAAATCAATAAATCCGGCGGCGTGTGCGTGAATGCCAACGTTAAGACCATATTCCTCGGTGGCCATGCGTGCAACGGTGGCAATCCGGTTGCGGAAGTCATCCCACTCGGCCTTGTCCATCTGTTCGGCTTCCTTGGCACGACCGGCAGTTGGCGCCCGGCGTGGCGAAATTGAATCGATCAACACCAGATGTTCGGCTCCATGCGCCACCAAGGATTTGCAGGTGCGGACAGCCGCATCCATAACTTCATCCCATTTTGCCGGATCATGAAACGGACGAAACACCACACCGCCTATGAGCGTAAGGTCATGCCTCGCGAGAGCCTCCCCGAGTTCAGCCGGGTTCTCCGGCATGAATCCGATGGGGCCGAGCTCAATCCCTTTATATCCAGCCCCTGCACACTCTTTCAATACCGTTTGCCAAGTTGGATTGCGCGGGTCGTCTGCAAATTCTACGCCCCATGAACAGGGCGCATTGCCAATGCGTATCGTCATACTGATTACCTTTTAGACAGAAGAAACTGACACCCAGGATTTTGTAGCGCTTGAAGCCAGGCTTGCCGCCACAATGCGGCTAACTTCGAGGCCGTCCCGAAATGTCGGCCATAGAGATTTTCCAGCCGCAATGGCGGCGAGAAAGTCTTTGGCCTCAATGATAATTTGATCCTGATAGCCGGTACCATGTCCCGGCCCCTGGCAAAAAGCCAGATAGTCGGGGTGGGCCGGACCAGTCAGAATTTTGGTGAAGCCCCGCGTCGCCTCTACGCCCTCAGCCCTATACAGCCAGATGGCATTCTGATCTTCTTGGTCAAAGCGGATAGACCCCTTTGTGCCAAAGATTTCATAAGCATATCCCATTTTGCGCCCGGTCGCCACGCGGCTGAAAAACATATGGCCCATGCAACCGCGCTCAAACCGGCACATCAGCTGGGCATGATCATCATTGGTAACCTTCTCCAGTCCTGCGCTCGAAGGCCGCTGCGCGTGGACTGTTTCCACCATCGCCATCACATCGGTGATGCCCCCGAGCAGGGCAAGCGCGCAGTTGATCATGTGGGGAGAGAGGTCACCCATGGTGCCGTTGGCCATGCCTTTGGTACGCCAGCTCGATGGCAAATTGGGGTCAGCAAAAAAATCCTCTGTGTGTTCTCCGCGAAAATAGGTGATCTCGCCAATTGCACCATCGGCAATCAGTTTGCGGGCAAATTGGGTGGCCGGAGTTCGTACGTAGTTAAATCCGACCATATTAACTGCACCGGAGGCTTCAGCGGCCTTCGTCATCGCCTTGGCATCTTCAAGCGACGCGCCTAAGGGCTTTTCGCAAAACACAGGCTTGCCCAGCGCAAACGCCGCTTCCGCAATCTCTCGATGAAACTCCTGCGGGGAGGCGATGACGACAGCCTCCACCGAAGGCGAATTGACCAACTCCCGCCAATCAGCCGTCGCATGTGCAAAGCCAAAAGCGCGGCGGTATTTTTCGGCGCTCTGCGCTGAACTGGCGCAAATCATCTCCAGTCGCGGCCTTAGGCCGGTATTAAATACCGCCCCCACGGAAGCCATGGCCACAGCGTGAGCCTTGCCCATATAGCCGCCGCCGACAATTCCAATACCAATGTCTGACACTAGAAACCTTCCGTTTAAAATCTATTTGCAACCGGTTGCAAAAATCGTATCGTAAGCTCGAGTGTAGCGCAACCCAAGAAACGGTCACGGCGCTTACTGTTAAAAATTTTGAGCCGGGAGACAAGATGAGTGGAAATACGAACGCAGTCCGGTTAACAGTTGCTCAGGCAATAGTGCGTTATTTGGCCAATCAGTTTATCGAAATTGAAGGCGTGCAAAAGCGGCTTTGCGGCGGCGGCTTCGGCATTTTTGGTCATGGCAATGTTCCCTGTCTTGGAGAAGCGCTTTACGGTTTGCAAAACGAATTGCCGCTGTATCGCGGCCAAAACGAACAGAGCATGGGCTTTGCCGCCAGTGCCTATGCAAAATATCATTTGCGCCGCCGCTTCATGTTTTGCACCGCTAGCGCAGGCCCCGGCACAGCGAACCTTTTGACCGCCGCTGCATTGGCCCATGCCAACAGGCTGCCCGTTCTGATGCTATGTGGCGACACTTTCCTAACGCGCCTGCCGGACCCCGTGCTGCAACAGTTGGAACATTACGGCGATCCGTCTCTTGGCCTTAACGACGCCTTCAAGGCTGTAAGCCGGTTCTGGGACCGGATCACGCATCCGGCTCAGGTGCTCAATTCGCTGCCTGCTGCATTGGCCACTATGCTTGATCCCGCCGATTGCGGACCCGCTTTCATTGGCCTGCCGCAAGACCTGCAGGGGTGGGCTTATGACTATCCGGTAGCATTTTTTGACAAACGCGTACATCACGTTCGTCGCCAGACTCCCGACCAACGGGAACTGCAGGCCGCAGTGAATTTGCTCAAATCTGCGGAACGCCCGGTTATCATCGCTGGTGGTGGCGTGCAATATTCGGGTGCGGTTGCCGAGATGACTGCATTTGCAGTCCGTCATCAAATTCCTGTCGTTGAAACAATTGCGGGGCGAGCAAATTTCCTCGCCACACACCCGCTGAACACCGGGCCAATAGGGGTGACGGGTTCAAACAGCGCCAACCTAGTAGCCGAAAAGGCAGACGTAATTTTTGCTGTTGGCACTCGTATGCAGGATTTTACCACCGGCTCATGGACCGCTTTTGCGCCTGACGCACGCATCATAAGCCTCAATTCCGCGCGCCACGACGCTGCCAAGCATTTTTCTCAACCCGTTGTCGGAGACGCCAAGCTTGGTCTGCTGGAAATCAGCATGTTGTTGGGAAACCACAAAGCGCCCGACGTCTGGACCAAATTTGCCCGGCAGGAGCGGGTAAAATGGGATACGTATGTGGCGAAAAATGTGAAACCGGGAAACCGGCCCAATTCCTATGCTCAAGCCATTGGCGTCGTTAACGGGCTTTGTGGACCTCGCGACCGGATTGTGGCGGCAGCGGGCGGCCTGCCTGCTGAACTTTCTGCCAACTGGCGCACGCTGGATATCGGCACAGTCGACATCGAATTCGGATTTTCTTGCATGGGCTATGAGATTGCCGGTGGTTGGGGCGCGCGCATAGCCCAATCGGAAGAAGAGCCCGGGAGCGATACAATTGTGTTTGTTGGTGATGGCTCTTATCTGCTGATGAATTCAGACATTTATTCCGCCGCGCTTACCCGCAAAAAGCTAATCATTCTCGTTCTTGATAATGGTGGTTTTGCCGTCATCAACAAATTGCAAAATAATACCGGCAACGAAAGCTTCAACAATTTGATCGCCGATTGCCCGACCATACCGGAAGCGTTTGCAGTGGATTTTGCCGCACATGCGGCCGCAATGGGCGCTATGGCCGAAACAGTGTCCAACGCTGCCGCTTTGGGAGAAGCCTTCAAGCGGGCCAAGGCCAGTGATCGCACCTGTGTCATTGTGATGAAGGTCGATGCTTACGAGGGCTGGACCGAGGGTGGCCACACATGGTGGGAAACTGGCTCGCCAGAAGTTTCGCCGAACCCAAAAGTGCTCGATGCCCGCAAAAGCTTGGAAGCCTCGCGCTTCAAACAGAGAAAGGGTGTCTAAGCCCGATGCTTGCCGTGCTGATCGAAAAACTCTCCCGCAAAACATTTCTGGTGATGGGTCGCGCCGGGCTCGATCTTTACCCGGATCCGCCGGGCACCCGCACAGAGGACGCCGTGCGCTTTGTCTCGGCGTTGGGCGGATCTTCGGCAAACATCGCTGTAGCTCTCAAAATGCAAGGCATGAACGCGGCTTTGGTCACGCGGGTGTCTGATGACGCAGTGGGGCGTTTTTGTCTCAATCAGCTCGATCATTACGGCATCGATAGGGCCTATGTGAAATCGATTGGCGGCGAATGGCGCAATTCTTTAGCGCTCGCCGAAACACGAATAGAAGACCATCAATCGGTAATCTACCGCCACGCTGCCGCTGATTTCCAAATGGACACTGCAGATGTTGAAGCTATCGACTACAGCCGCTTCGGTGCAATGATCGTAACCGGAACGGTTCTGGCGGCGGAGCCTTCGCGCAGTGCAACACTGCGCGCCTTTGAACTTGCGCGCAGTGCCAGTGTGCCGCTTGTGCTTGATATCGACTATCGCCCCTACAGTTGGCCGACAGCCCAAGTTGCTGCGCAGATATATTCAAGCGCTGCAGAACTCTGCGACGTTGTTATCGGCAATGATGAGGAATTCGGAGTCATGGCAGGGAGTTATGATAATGGCCTTGCCGGAGCAAGAAGCCTTCTGAACACCCGCGCAAAAATTGTAATTTACAAAAGGGGTGCCCGAGGCGCCATCACCATAACCAGTGAAGGCGAATTTTCGACAGGCATTTATAAAACCGCGGCTCTAAAGCCAACGGGAGCAGGGGACAGCTTTATGGGCGGTTTGATTGCTGGCTTGGCGGATGGTGAGTCGTTGCGGGGTGCCGTGTTGAGGGGCTCAGCGTCTGCTGCCATCGTCGTGTCGCGGGTCGGGTGTGCGCCCGCTATGCCCACCACTGCCGAACTTAAATCATTCATGGCCGCGCAACCTGAACCAGCCTGCAATTGAGGACCTCCGCCCATGCATATTCCACCCCATGACAATCAAAACCATCCCATTGTTGATGTGGATAATACAGTCGTTCCGCTCAATTATTTCAATATCGTCAAGCTAAAGCGCGGCGAGACATTTGACTATCGGATCGAGGGCTATGAAACCTGCGTGGTCCCCGCAACCGGAACTATCAAGGTGGAGGTCGCCGGAGACATCTATGCCGACATTGGCAACCGGGTTTTAAACGTGTGGGATGGCGAGCCTGAGGGCGTATATGTGCCAAGCGGTGCGGGCGCGCGGCTCACCTGCCAATCTGACGCGGCAGAAATTTTTATCGCAGGTGCCAAATTCGCTCAGGCGCTCAAGCCATTTGCAATTCGCGCCAAGGATCTTGACAAGATTCAATACGGCTCCGACGAAACCAAAACCCATCGTAAGATCAAACATATTCTGGGCTCAAGCTATCATGATCGGGTGGGGCGGCTGCTGGTGAGCGAACTCTACACTGTGGGGGCAGGAGGCTGGTCGGGTTTTCCAAGCCACAAGCACGACACCGATCGCCTGCCCGAAGAAACCCGCCACGATGAGACTTACAATTTCCGCTTCAAACCGAATTACGGTTCAGGCCTGCAAATGCTGCAACGTGAGGATAACAAACCCGGCGAAGCCTACCACATTATGGATGGTTCGACGATTTTGCTCGACAAGGGTTATCATCCTTGCTGCGTGCTGCCGGGATATGAAATGTATTATTTTACCATCTTGGCCGGTCTCAGCCAGCGCAGTTTGAAACAGTTTTTCCAGCCCACCCACGCTGCCCAGCTTAAAACTATCCCGGGCATCATGGACATGGTGGCCAAGTTCAAATGAGTTTAGTCACACTCGCAGAGGTTTTGCAGCCAGCCCTAAAACATGGCTACGCTGTTGCTGGCGTTGTATGCCTCGGTTGGGAGGACATGCGCGCCTTTGTTGCGGCTGCTGAGTTGGAGCGCGCACCCCTCATTCTGCAAGCGGGGCCGGGATGCCGCGAACACACCCCCCTTCCTATTCTCGCAAAAATGTTCCGATATCTGGCTGAAAACGCATCCGTGCCTGTGGTCGCTCACCTTGACCATGGATATTCGGTAGAGGTGTGCCGACAAGCCATTTTGGAAGGCTTTACCTCGGTGATGTTTGATGGCTCGAACAAACTCCTGCGTGAAAACATCGATCAGACTGCCGAAATTGTTGAAATAGCACACTTGGCCGGCGTATCCTGCGAGGGCGAGATTGGCATTGTAGGCTATGCCGGAGGCGCTGCCTCTTCTGGGACCGACCCGGGTGAAGCAGCGCTGTTTGCCAGACAAACTGGCGTTGACGCGCTGGCGATTTCAGTCGGCAATGTTCATTTGCAGCAAAATCGCGCCGGAAATTTGGATGAAGACCGTATTCGCGCCATTTCCGCTGTCACCCACATTCCCTTGGTTATTCACGGTGGCTCGGGCGTTCCAATCGAACAACGCAAAAGTCTGGCCGCCGGATCCCATATCTGCAAATTCAACATCGGCACGGAATTGCGCATGGCTTTTGGCGCGGCTCTGCGCAAGGCTGTAAATCAACAGCCTGAGAGGTTCGACCGGATCGCCATTTTGAAAGATACTCATATCCCCGTCATGGAGGCCGCCCGGCTGGTGTTGCGCGGTCTGGGGTCGTCGGGCAGGGCATAAGTGTAGGCAGGAATCTGCTGAAGGGCCAAAAGCCTGCAAGAACTCCCGCATTAGAGGCCAGTCATTTTTTTTGGCGCAGGCTTCCGCGCTCAATTACAGCGCAGGCAAACAGCCGCGACTCAACAACCCGATCAGGATCGTCCACCAATTCGACAATAAGTTCGATAGAACTCCGGATAATGTCGCGAAACGGCTGGCGGATCGTCGTCAAATTATAGGCCCCCCAGCTGGCAATGTTGATATCGTTGACCCCGAGAAAGCCGATGTCTTCTGGAACGCGCAATCCGGCTTCCCGCGCAAAATCCATGGCCCCCATGCAGATCAAGTCATCCCCGCAAAACACCGCTTGCACACCCGGCGCCGAGCGAAGATTTTGCATAGCCTTTCTCCCGGCTGCATAACTATAGTCGTCGGCGTACCAAGTCTGCGCAATGTTGAGGCCGAGCTCCTCCGCCCGCCGCAAAAACCCGCTGACGCGATCTTGGGTGGATGTTGCTGACTCTGGTCCGGCGATGACGCCAACCCTCGCATATCCGCGCTCAAACAGGGTTTCCGCTGCCAGTGCGCCGCACCTCACATTGTCGATCCCAACAACATGAATTTCACTCAAACTGTGATGTTTACCAAACGAGTGCACAACAGGAATACCGGCGTTGCGAAAGCTGCCGGCAAAATCGGGCGGTAAAGTCGATGTGGCGATAATTACGCCGTCAACGCTGTATTGACGCAGCAGTTGCATCGATTTTTCGGGGCTTGTTTCATGGGTAAGGTTGACCAGCAACGGGCGAAACCCGCGCGATTGCAGTTCCACCGTAAAATAGTCGAAAATTTCTAAAAAGGCCGGGTTTTGGAAATTATTGGCAACCAGACCAATAAGCTTGGAGCGCTTTGTCGCTAGGCTTCTGGCGATCAGAGATGGCCGAAACCCCAAGTCCAGAGCCGCTTGTTTTACTTTTTCGCGTGTTTTAACCGATACACTGGCCCCATCGGTAAACGTCCGCGACACGGCAGATCGAGATACCCCCGCGCGCAGGGCTACGTCTGTAATTGTCACCGCCACTCTGTTATTCTCCCGCGTCAGCCGCAAGGACAACCATACACGATGGGGCCGCATCGGGTAAACTACGCGGCGCTGTGCCTATATGTTTAAGCCGCGTGCAGACTTGCAAGGCTTGCCAGCAAGTCGCTAAAACGCTCGCCCTGCACCAAAACATGATTGCGCAAATTCAGCGCGGCGGTTTCTGCTTGCCCCGCCTCAATAGCCCGCACAATTGCCAAATGCTCGGCCAGTGAAACCGCCATACGATCTCTCACCCGCAACTGCAGACGGCGGTAGGGTTGGAGTTTGCGTTGCAGACGGGTTGCTTCGCTGGCCAAAAAGACATTGCCCGCAGCGGCATAAATCGCGGCATGGAACCCTTCATTCGCATAATAATAGGCGTCGGTATCATGCTCCGATGCCGCTTTAGCGCAGGCGTTATAGTGTGCCAATATAGCCGCACGGGTGGCAGCGGTGAGCCTGCGGGCAGCCAACCGACCGCACATAGCCTCTAATTCCGCCATGACTTCAAACATCTCTATCACCTGCGCGGGTGCAACAGACGCTACAATCGCGCCGCGATGCGGCCGGATTTCGATCAACCCGGAGTCAGATAAAGCGCGAAGAGCCTCTCGGATCGGCGTGCGAGACACGTTAAAGCGCGCCGCCAACGCCTGTTCGTCCAGCCTCTCTCCCGGCGAAAACCTGCCGCAGGCGATTTCATCTTCAATCTCATCGCGCAATTGCGCGGCGCGAGTCTGGGCCATGGTCAACTCCTGCGGGCATTATACACATCTATCAAGATTGTATGCAATATTGTTGACAGTGAATACAATTCTTGTCATTTTAAGAAAAAATACGCTGGCAAAGTCCGGCATCCTCTGGGAGAGAAACATGTTGAATCGTCGCACAGTCTTAGGCGGAGCTTTAACCGCCGCAGCATTTTTAACCACCACATTCGCCCGCGCTGCCACCACACTGAAAATCTCGCACCAATTTCCCGGCGGCACAATCGATGAGGGTGATTTTCGTGATCGCCTCTGCCGCAAATTTGCGGCTGAACTGGCCAAGCGCACCAGCGGCGCTATCGGCGCGGAAGTTTATCCCAATGCCTCACTGGTCAAAACCAACGCTCAGTTCAGCACGTTGCGCAAAGGCGCGCTTGATATGACACTCTATCCGCTGGCCTATGCCGGGGGTGAAGTGCCGGAAGTCAATATCACTCTCATGCCCTGCATGGTGAACTCCTATGCTGAGGCCGCCGCGTGGAAGAACGCAGAAATTGGTAAAGAGCTGACCAAATTGCTTGCCGAAAAGGGCGTTATCATCGTTTCTTGGATTTGGCAGGCGGGTGGTTTGGCCAGCCGCGGTGCAAAATTGGTCACTCCTGAAGAGGCCAAGGGCATGAAAGTGCGCGGCGGCTCGCGTGAAATGGACCTCATGTTCAAGGCGGCTGGTGCGGCGGTGGTGTCTTTGCCATCGAACGAAGCTTACGCCGCAATGCAAACCGGCGCTGTTGATGCGGTTGTCACTTCGTCGACAAGCTTGATTTCCTTCCACATGGATGAACTGAGCAAGAATTTCACCGGGGGTGGCGGCAAGTCCTACTGGTTCATGTTTGAGCCTTTGATGATGTCGAAAATCGTGTTTGATGCTTTGCCAAAAGATCAGCAAGACGCGATCATGGCGGTTGGCGCAGACCTGGAAGCCTTCGCCTACGAAGCCGCAAAGGCCGACGACAAGTCTGTGGTGGAAATATACAAGGCCAAAGGCAGCGAAATTCACCCCTTTGATGATGCGACGCTGGCAAATTGGAAAGAAATTGCCAAGGCCAGCGCTTGGAAAGATTATGCGGAAAAATCAGAGTCCAACGCCAAATTCATGAAATTGGCCGAAGCTGTCGCCGGAACTGTCAAATGAAAATGCCCACTGAGGTGCAGATTGCCGCTCCATCCTCAGGTTTGGAGCGAGCCTTTGCCCTGATAAACAGCGTTGCCATGGTCATCTCGACCGTGGCTTTGCTCGCGGCGGCGATCATCCTCACGGAAAGTGTTGTGGTGCGCTATTTCCTCAAGCAAACCACCGACTGGCAGGATGAATACAGCGTTATGCTGCTGGTTGCCGCCACCTTCCTCTCGGCGTCCTATGTGCAAAGCATGCGCGGCCATATCGGCATAGAGGCGCTAGACGGTGTGCTTTCACCCCGCATCAATGCCATCCGGAGGCGCGTCGTCGATATCGTCAGCGTAATCTTCTGCGCTTTCTTCACATGGAAATCCTGGACGTTAACTCATGAGGCTTGGACCGACGGCCAAACGACGTCCTCCACCATAGGCTCACCTTTGTGGATTCCCTACGGCACCATGGCGTTGGGCATGACACTGCTAACCCTGCAAATTCTGCTGCAAACCACGCGCGGGCCAAGATCATGAGCGTCTTAGCAATCGGCCTGCTCTATGGCGGCGCCACCCTTATTGCCATGTTCTCCGGCCTGCCCATTGCCTTCGCGCTGGGTTCGGTGGCTGTGGTGTTTATGTATTTCTTCATGCCGCACGCCTCGCTCGATACGGTGACGCAGAACGTCTATGAGGAGATGGCATCGATCACCCTGCTGTCGATCCCTCTGTTCATCTTAAAAGGCGCTGCCATCGGGAAAAGCCGCGCAGGCGCCGACCTGTATTCGGTATTTCACGCCTTCATGCACCGCGTCCCCGGTGGCCTTGGCATCGCCAATGTGTTTGCCTGCGCCATTTTTGCGGCCATGGCAGGGTCTTCTCCGGCAACCTGTTCGGCGATTGGCTCGGCGGGCATCCCCGAAATGCGCCGTCGTGGATATTCGGGCGGTTTTGC
>JAYVYB010000123.1:0-5761 GCA_043784625.1 Methylovirgula sp. | reverse complement strand
GGAAGTTTTGCAGTACGAAAGCGACCGAATAATCCCAAATGAATATGAAGCGCCATTTCATTATTGAATTGATAAATGAGATGCTTGCCAAAGGCTTCGACTGCGATGCAGGTTTCTCCATCCAATCGCGCGGCACCCTCATAAAACCGACCTTGTGGCGAGGCCACGCTCAGCACTTTGCCTGCCAACATCGGGCGCTGGTCGCGGGCGGCCCGGTGTATAGTGTGTCCTTCAGGCATTAGATAAAACTCATCTGCTTGTTATCGGTTAGCATGAGTTCTTCAATCAGAGACGGGATCCGTTCTTTCATCGCAAAAAATCCTTTTGAGCTATGCGGCCATGCAGCTGAATCAAATTCGCGCCGCACTTGCACAAGCTCAATACCTCGGGTTCTTAACCCGATTGTCAATATGGAAAGCTGTTCGGCAACAGGCCCAACGGACGCATAAGGGGTCACCAACTTTTGAATGCGGTGCTGTTCTGCGAATAAGGCAACCGCATCGACCGTTAAGTTTGGAAGCTCAAGAGTCGCACACTTATGTTTCTCTGCGATGCGCTTGAGGGCATCAACCAAAGCATTGGCCGTAAATTTTTGTACTTGGTCGGACGCCGGAAAATGTGAACGTTGCGCTGCTGACGTTGCTCCAGCGACCGCAATAATTTCGGCGTGCTGAGTGTCAAAGCTTTCTAAATGCAAGTCTTCTTCCGTTATCAATACGCCAACTTTACCCTCCGGAAAACAAGAGATGGCAGAAGGCAATTTTCGCAATGGAGATAGCTCTGTTTCTTCGAGTGCGGGAGCCTGATGAGCCAGACCACGAGGCTTAAATCGGCCTTGGGTATATGTTTCAATGTTATCTGCCCGCGCCAAATATGTTTTGCCTTTGGTGTGGAGGCCTGCAACCCAGCGCCATGACAGTGTGTTGCTCGCGGGGTCGCCATCCAGCAAATGTCGATACATAAAGTCAGCGCCAAATTCCCAAGGCAATCGCAATGTGAAAATCCAGATGGATGCAAACCACATGCGAGCGTGATTGTGCAGATATCCGTGATCGACGAGTTCACGCACCCATGCATCAAAGCAGTCGATGCCTGCGTTCGCAGAAACCGCACCATCGTAAGCGGTGGCCAATCCACCGGTCATTTTGAAATTTTGCAAATTGGTGCAATAGTTATTCCAAATAGACGGCCTCGTTTCCAGATGGCCTTTGAAATAAGTCCGCCAAAAAACCTCTTGGATAAATTTTTCAGCTGTAACTGTCGTGTGTTTTGCTAGCACTGTTTGCAGCACCTCTTCCTCGGTAATCAGGCGGTGCCGTATGTAAGGTGACAAGGCAGATACATTGCTGCGATCATCTGGCCCCAGATCAACATTGCGAGAGGCTTGGTAATCGCGCCCCGCCTTTGCGGCAAAAGCGTTTAGTCGCGCTAAGCCAGCATCTCGGGTGGGCTCAAAATAAGTTGTCATGCATGATTTACGATTGCTCTGTGCAAACGGATGACGCCCTTAAATGAAAGCAATCACCAACAAACAGCTGCACACAATGGCCGTTACATTGCGTCTCGTTTGCATGTACGAGCTGTCAAGCCTCAGTTGAGCGTCGATGAGATAAATCACAACGAAAATCCCAGTAAAAACCAAAAGCAGTTCGAAAGGTTGAAGTTTGAGGTAGCAAAACCAAGCCAGCAACGCCACCGCATTGCTGCTCACCAAAAGATTAAGGTGCGGCCTGAGCCCAGATAGATATTGGCCCCAATGCACGCCTGCCATGAACGAGATAATGAGCAACCCATAAGACAAAACCATATGCTGCACGTGTATGAAAAACATATGGTGCACCATCGCCGATAAGCCGTCCGAAAACCTAGACGCTGCGCCATATATAAATGGCAAAGTCCCTGCATAGGGCAAAATACGAAGAAGTGGGGATTGTATCATGTGCTGTATTTGCTGGCAGGTGCGGCGATGGACAAGATTGATTCTCGGTTTTCAATGCTTCGAAGGTTCAGCTCCGGCAACAGTGCGGGTGCTTCAACAACCTGTTCGGCCACCGCAATCGCAGGCCTCAATTGATTATCGGTCATATGGCGCGACGCTGGCCGCTTCACAAAATTGTGCCACGGACTGCCCACAGCCTTATCCAGGCAAACGCGCATGAAGCAATGGTTCTGCGAAATAGGCCAGTGGTGTTGATTGGCCATCTTTGGCAGAATGTCATTCACAAGAGCGCTCCATCGTTGTAGCAGCACCTCTCGGGCGCTCGGCGCGCTCAATGATAACCCCAACCGCAGTTGTGTATCCGGTATCAAATGAGTGAGCAATCTTGCAGCGCAGTTGCACAAAAGTCATGCGCGACTATGACATCTGGATCTGTCTGTTCGTAAAGTATAGGCGTTGACAGCATGTCAAATTCTCCCGATCGCGATCACTTTATGAGGCTCTTTGCGTTGGTTAAAGGGGCCTTATCGCCACCCCCCGGGCGCTCGCGTATCATTTTGGCTTTGGCGATGGGCGTTCTGTGCCACACAATGTTTGCAGCCGCAGTCTTGGCAATGAATGGCGCGATGTTTTTTGGCCTGAGTCAAGGCCTGGGGCGGGTGCCGTGGCCCTGGGCAGCGTTAGCAAATGCAGCGCTGCTAGCGCAGTTCCCGCTTGGACATTCTTTATTGCTCACGGAACGTGGGCGGCGTCGGCTGGCAAAAATTATGCCGGGCGGTTACGGCAGTACGTTGTCAACCACGACTTATGCCATCATTGCATCACTTCAGTTGCTGGTCTTGTTTGTGTGGTGGACACCATCGGGTCTCATACTTTGGCGTGCTGAGGGTTGGTTCTTCTGGGCCATGTGTGCTGCCTATGCTGCAACTTGGCTTCTGTTGGCTAAAGCGAGTTTTGATGCAGGCCTGGAAGTGCAATCAGGCGGATTAGGCTGGTTGTCGTTGCTGCAAAATCTCAAACCCATATTTCCAGACATGCCGCAGGGAGGATTATTTCGCCTCATTCGTCAGCCTATTTATGTCGCTTTCGCTTTGACACTCTGGACTGTGCCCATCTGGACACCAGACCAACTGGTTTTAGCCGTGACATATACAAGCTATTGTTTGCTCGCACCTAAGCTGAAAGAGCGACGGTTCACGGCACAATATGGGAAACGTTTTGCGGTCTATCAGGATCAGGTACCGTACGTTTGGCCGCGCTTAAAATATTTGAAACAACCCAAATGACAATCGCTGCCCTCGTTGTAGAAATGTTGAAGTTAGGTTTTGGGTATCAACGTAGGGCGATCCAAATCTAATATTTAGTAGCCAGCGTAAAAGAACTACAAGTACTTATTTAATGACCCCATTCCGCAAGAGTTTAATTTCCCTCAGTGTTACTTACCCTCCGACAAATTGAAAAATCCTATTCCACAGCCGAGGGACCGCTCAAGGTGTTGCGCGGCATTAGTTTTGGTTTAGCGGTCGGTCAAAGCCTGGCTGTGATGGGAGAATCTGGCTGTGGCAAAAGCACTTTGCTGCATCTGGTGGCAGGATTAGATCAGCCTGATTCAGGCGATATAAATCTGGCGGGTCGAGATCTCACAGAATTGAGTGATGCGGAATGCGCAAGCCTGAGGCGGGGTACTGTTGGATTGGTGTTCCAGCAGTTCAACTTAATTCCCTCGCTCAATGTAGCCTCCAACATAGCCTTTCACGCTCAGCTTTCAAAACGTTATGATGCCATGTGGACACGAACAATCATAGCAAGATTGGGACTGGCGGATCTTCTTGCCCGCTATCCAGAACAACTGTCGGGCGGCCAGCAACAGCGAGTTGCCATTGGCCGAACACTGGCTGCCAAACCACTGCTGGTGTTGGCCGATGAACCGACCGGAAACCTTGATGAAGCCACAGGCGATGCTGTGCTTGATTTGATGTTGTCGATGGTCAAAGACGCCGGTTCTGCGCTGATCATGGCGACGCATTCACCGCGCCTTGCAAGCCGCTTGGATGGCCATCTCAAATTGCATGCCGGGCTCGTTGATGATCACAACTACGTATAAGGCCACGCTTTCGCATTGGGTGCGAAAGCCCGGTCAATTGATAAGCTTGGTCTTGGGCCTATCGCTGGCCACAGCCCTGTGGACTGGCGTGAAGGCCATAAATGCTGAAGCCGATAGCAGCTACGATCAGGCGGCTGCCGCTCTCGGTCAAGATCAGCTGACACAGTTGGTGCGTGTAGATACCGAACGCATGGACCAGCAGATTTACATCAAGCTGCGACGTGCGGGATGGCTTGTCTCACCAGTTCTGGAAGGAGAGGCACAATTTGGCACTGTCAGACTGCGCCTATTGGGCATTGATCCAATCACCCTGCCTCCACAGGCACAAAGCGTGGCCGTGGCCAGAGGCGAAGACCTCCTGAACTTTATTGCATCGCCTGGCCTGATTTATGCTGACGCAGACACAGCGGCCCGCTTGTCAGGACAGCAAACGCCAGCTTTACGCATAGTGAAGGGCATTCCACCCGGCACGATCATCACTGATATCGGGCAAGCGCAAACTCTGCTTAAGGCCAATGGCAAGATTTCCCGGCTTCTGTTCTGGAAAACGCAATCTCAAAATCTTGTCCCGCTCAAAACCGTTGCACCCGATCTGGTCTTGCGAGAGCCGAGCCAGGCGTCAGATTTTTCGAAGCTTACCGATAGTTTTCATTTGAACCTCACGGCCTTTGGATATCTGGCTTTCATTGTAGGTCTCTTCATCGTTTATTCCACAATTGGCCTCGCCTTTGAACAGCGCCGCAGCGTATTTCGCACACTCCGGGCCTTGGGCCTTTCTTTGCGCGCACTGGTGTTTATTTTAGGCGTCGAGTTGCTGGGGATGTCTCTCATTGCTGGGGTGATTGGGGTAGCACTGGGCTATGTAGTAGCGGCGGTGCTGTTGCCTGATGTTGCCGCAACATTGCGCGGGCTTTACGGAGTTGATGTGTCGGGCACGCTGGCCTTTCGCCCCTCATGGTGGCTGGCAGGACTGGCCATCGCAGTGGGCGGCACCGTGTTAGCATCAGCGCAAAACCTCTGGCAGGTTTGGAACATGCCAATCCTTGCACCAGCCCAGCCGCGCGCGTGGGCTAAAGCGGCTGCACGCAGCCGGCGCTGGCAAGGTGCAGCAGCGGTTGTCCTCTTATTATGTGCATTAACCCTGGCGAAATTTGGCCACGGCCTGTTCGCGGGTTTTGCTATTTTAGGAACCATGATGCTGGGCACATCTCTGGTTCTACCGCTTCTGCTCTCACTTATCCTAAGCTTGGGTGAGCGTCTGGCAAAAAAGCCCATCGCAGTCTGGTTCTGGGCTGATACAAGGCAACAACTCTCTGGCCAATCCATGGCGTTGATGGCGCTGCTCTTGGCACTTGCCACCAATGTAGGCGTGGGCACCATGGTTTCAAGTTTTCGGCTGACCTTTGTGAGCTACCTCGATCAACGCTTGGCATCAGAACTATATGTCTCAGGAAGAACTGAGAGTGAAGCAGAAGCCATACGCGCGTGGTTGGTGCCGCGCAGTGATGCTGTACTGCCAATCTGGAATGTAGAAGGAAAAGTGGCTGGTCAACCGGTGCAGATTTTTGGTGTGGTTGATCATGCAACCTATCGCAAAAAACTCAAACTGACCCACTACCGGTTTACAGAAGGACGCTGGTATTGCTGATATGACCCTACAAAAATGGGATACTGTCATCGGCGTCAATTTAACAGGCCAATTTTTATGTGCACGAGAA
>JAYVYB010000122.1:0-6047 GCA_043784625.1 Methylovirgula sp. | reverse complement strand
TGCCGTTTGACGTGGATGCACATTCGGCGTTGGGCGGTGCTTTTCGCGGTGAAACAACCGGCTCGCTCGCGGACTGGATCGCGCAGGAAGCGCAAACTTTGGTCGGGCAGGAAGCTGTGACCCTATCGACCACGCCCGCCTATATCGATGGCCGTTTGCAGCCGCGCCCGATGTCCATCCGGGTTTTTCTGGCGCGCACAGCAGCCGGATGGCAGGTTATGCCCGGCGGCTATGCCCGCATTGGCAAGACGCAGGATGCCACCGCCATCGCCATGCAGCAGGGCGGCTCGGTGGCAGACGTTTGGGTGGTCAGCGATCATCCGGTTGAAACGGTTACAATGTTGCCTGCACCAAGCGCGCCCTATGTGCGCCCGGATTCAGGTGCGTTGCCGAGCCGCGCTGCGGACAATCTCTATTGGATGGGCCGCTATATTGAGCGGGCGGAAGGCTATATGCGGCTGCTGCGCAGCTATCATATTCGCCTTGAAGAAAGCGGCACAGCAGAGACGCCGTTGCTGAAGTATCTTGCCGAATATCTCAAGCCTTACAAAATCGATCTTGATGAGGGCGTGCCGGAGACACTGCTGAATTGTCTGGGGTCGGCAGTGCACAGCGCCAGCAAGGTGCGCGACCGGTTTTCGATTGACGGGTGGATGGCGCTGAATGACCTCACCAAAAGCGCCCGCCGCATGGCAGAAACCCTGGTTCCGGGCGACGACAGCGCCCGCGCCATGGGGGTTTTGTTGCGCAAAATCACCGGATTTTCCGGCCTTGTGCATGAGAATATGTATCGGTTTCTGGGATGGCGGTTTTTGATTATCGGGCGCTCGCTTGAGCGCGCCGCCTCAATGGCGATGGTGCTTGCGGCCATGGCTGACTCCAATGCCCCCGAAGGCGCGCTGGATTTGGTTGTGGATGTGGCAGACAGCACAATGTCGCACCGGCGGCGCTATGCTGTGTCCACCAGCCGCGATACAGTTATTGATTTGCTGGCGCTTGACGTGATGAACCCGCGCTCGGTGCTGTATCATCTCACCGAAATTCGGGATCATGTCCGGTTTTTGTCGGAAAATTCGACCTACGGGCCGTTGTCGCCCTTGTCCAAGGCCACGCTGGCGTTGCACACCGATCTGGCAATTAAAACGCCCGAAGCTTTGGACACGAAGGCGCTGATCGACCTTAACAAACGCATTGAGCAGCTTTCCAACCTGCTTTCTGAAAGCTACCTGAAATAGCCCCATGCTTTACGATATTAAGCTCGTCCTCAAATATAAATATAAGCCCGCCGCGCTTGGCGGACGCCATATTTTGCGGCTTATGCCCGCAGATATTGCCGGAGAGCAACGGCTCGTGGCCGGCTTTCTCGATATTTCGCCGCGCGCCGATGAGCGGGTGGACTCAGTTGATTTTTTCGGCACTCAAACCACCTATTCAGCGTGCGGCGGGCCACATCCGGCCTTGAATTTTACGCTTACCGCCCGGGTGAACCGGCTGGCGATTATCCCGAGTTTTGATATGTCACCGCCGCTTGGGTCTCTCAAGGGCGACATTCAGCACTATAAGGCGATTGACGCACGTTCGCCGCATCACTTTCTGGGCGTGTCGCCGCTGGTGGCTTTGAATGCCGACATTGCCGCCTATGCCCGCGCGCTTGTAACGGCGCAGATGTCCGGTCAGGAGGCGGTTTCGGCCATCAGTCTGGCGCTACACCGCGATATGAAGTTTGACCCCGATGCCACGGAAGTTGACACGCCGATGCAGGAGGCTTTCGAAAACCGCCACGGCGTGTGTCAGGATTTCTCCCATATCATGATCTGTTGCTTGCGATCTTTAGGTATTCCTGCGGGCTATGTCAGCGGCTTTTTGCGCACAGTGCCGCCGCCGGGCAAGCCGCGTTTGGAGGGGGCCGACGCTATGCACGCGTGGGTGCAGGCATGGTGCGGCTTTGAGGCAGGCTGGGTGGAGTTTGACCCCACCAATGCCACACTGGTAGGGCAGGACCATATCGTTATTGGCCGCGGTCGCGACTATTCTGATGTTGCGCCAATCAAAGGCATTTTCCGCGCGGCGGGCAGCCAAGACACCAGCCAGGCTGTGGATGTTATTCCGCTGGCGTAAGCAGATTTTTGTGGCGTGAACAGATTTTTTTGGTGGTGCGTGCAGTTCTTAAAAACGCGTCTGGCCGCATGTTTTTCCGGTTTACAGGGAATTAACAGGGAATTCGGCTGCAAAAGAGCCGGCGTGTGTCACAAAGGCTGGATAATATCCACGTAGATTCAATGAGTTAAGAGTGTATTTCCCTGTAATTAAGAACAGGGAAATTAAATCGTAAAATCATGAAGTTCCGGCTAAGAGCAGGGATTTATTTTGCAGGAACTGGGGGGCTTGCGAGCATGTTTGACTGATGGATTTGGTGAGCAATTAGACTGGTGTTAGCATCAGATGCCGGCACTAAAAAGATTTTGGAAAGCAGTCGGAGTTTCCTGTGAGAAGGATACAATTGTTCCTCCCCACAGGATACAGATTTGTATTTTCAACGAGCCAGAAAAGCTAAAAGTGCATCGTTAAACTCTTTGGCGTGCGAGGCGTTGAAGCCGTGCGGCGCACCTTTTATTACCACGAGTTCGCTGCCGGTGATGGCTGCAGCTGATCTTTTGCCGCTCACTTCGAAGGGTACGATAGCATCTGAGTCCCCATGGATCACTAGAGTGGGCACGTTAATTTTCTTCAGATCATTGCGAAAATCAGTGCGGCCAAAAGCCCGAATGCAATCCAATGTAGCTTTTGGCGATGCAAATGCAGCAATATCCCGCGCATACAGCCGTTGCGCCTCGCTCACTTTTAGTTCCGATCCAGCACTAAAGAAGCCATGAGTAAATTGGTCTAGAAAAGCTAATCGATCTTCCTTTACGCCTTTCTCAAAGCTGGCGATGGTTGCGTCATCAAGGCCACCTTCGGGATTATCTGAAGATTTATAGAGGTAAGGCGGAACTGCGCCGGCCAAAACCGCCTTGGCCACTCTAGCGGTTCCATAAGTGCTGATATAACGAACAACTTCACCCCCACCCATGGAGAAACCCACAAGGGTTGCCGATTTGAGATCAAGATGATCAAGCAGGGTTTTGAGATCACTTGCAAACGTATCGTAGTCATATCCGCCCCACGGCTGCGATGACTGACCAAATCCACGGCGATCATATGCTATCACTCTGTATCCAGCTCCCACTAACGAGGGCACTTGGTTTTCCCAAGATCGGCCGCTGAGGGGCCAACCATGGATCAAAACGATTGGTTTGCCTTTGCCATAATCTTCATAGTGAAGTTCAATCTCGGTGTTATTCTCAATACCGACTTTTAGCTTGCCCATTTTTAGTCTCCACATTCAGTGAACGGAATTTTCCAAATAATATTCGCGAATAAAAACTTACAGCGGTTACCTAACCGCATTTGCTGCTTTTTCAATGACGGCGGCCACGGCCTGAGGCTGAGACATATCCAGAAAGGAGTGGCTGGCGACAAGCGGCTTCATTTCTCATACCTTTCAGAGACGCCGCCTTGGGTATAGAGGGGAATACCTGGCAGCCAGATAGGCGTCTGCTTCATTTCAGCTTCGATAAGAGCATAGTGCTGCTCGGCCTGGTGCTCCGGCACGATGCAGACCACTTCATCGTGCGTGATTAGAGCGATAGAATAACTCCGGTTTCTAATGCGCATCATAGCCTCGGACATGACAACGCGCGCCATAGCATGAACCACGTTTTCGACCAGTGTTCCGCCCCAGATCGGAGACCAGCTGTTGCGGGTGCGCCGTTCCCAACCACCCTGCACCCTATTTTTTTGCAGCTCATACAGAATAGGTGTGCCGTTGGGCAGGATTATCTTGCCCCGCTCCACAATCAGAGGGCCCCACTGCATCTGCCCGACGCCGTTAGCGATAAAATCAAGCATCTGGTCGCCCTCATGCCAGTATGCAGTGACGCGGGAATGGGTGGTGCGGTAGGATTTGATGAGGTCGGTTTCCTGCCCGTCCTCCAGATGCAGCGGGGGGTCTTGCACCGCGCAGAACGCGGCAAACTTGGCACCACCCATGCCATAACCGCAGGCAAGCTCCACTGCCTTGAACAGACGGCGCTTTTCGGAGTGATCTTTTTTGTTGATCGGGAAACCAAAAAATTTTGTCGCTCCCTCGGCGTAAACATCACGCTTGTCAGCGAACGCTTCAACAACATCGGTCTGCCGTGCACAGTAATTCAAGATGCGACACTCGATCTGGGACAAGTCACAGACAGCCAGCATATAGCCCTTCGGTGCGGACAAAGCTTTGCGCAGATCACCGCCGCGACGAAAGTTTTGAAAGTTTACCTTGTCGCCGTCACTCCAACGCGTTGTGTGCGCACCGCAATAATTAAGGTATACCGCTATACGCCCACGCCGCGCCATACTGGCCAGCCGCCCCGCGCTTGTCTCCTCGATGGTGCTCTTGGCGTCAAGGCGGGCTTCTGCGAGTAGCCTGACACGCAGGTGCTCGTGAGTAAGCAGGGACCTCATAAACTGATCGCTGGCGGACACGGCAGGGACAGGGCCGTTCTCACTTTCCTTTGTTTCTAGCTCAAAGTCCTCCATGTACAGCAGGTTGGCAAAACGGCTTGAGCTCTGTACGTCCGCCTCTGTGACACCAAGCCTGATCAACGCCTCACTCTTACGAATCCATTCATCAATCTTTATGCGTTCAAACTCATCAGCATCACCTACGAGTTTAGGCTCCGTGAACATGCGCACAGTCATATCAATCACGCCATATTCGGCAGCGGGGAAGTCAGCAGCAAGTCTTTGGAATATCTCCCAAGTGAGCTTCACGTCCCGTATACAGCCTTCACCCAGCTCGCGGCGCAGTTCTATAAGCAAGTTTACCCAACTCCGACCCTTAAAGTCGTCGTACTGCACTGACTTTGAGCCGAGCTCATAGTGCTTCGCCAGCGCGGACAAAGCAACAGACAGGTGGTTGCCGATCATGAGCTTAGCCATGCACAGAGTGTCAAACCAGTATTTTGGCGTTACGCCGTAGTGATGGCTCAAGATCAGCCCGTCAAAATGCGCATGGTGTGCAAGAATTGCATTCTGGCTCCAGTCCACAGAGGCGAGCCACGGCGCGATTTGCTCTTGGTTGAGCCAAAAGGTATTGCCATCCGGCTCGCGGACACCCAAGAGCAGGGCTTCAAAACGCGGGTCGCGGATATATGCCTCTGTGGTCATCTTTTTGAGAGTGTAGGTGTCGTCGAAGTACGTCTCAAAATCCAGCGTATAGATGTTCATTTATAGTGTCCTCGCAAAAAGCTGTTAAGTTGCGCGGCCTCGCGCGGGGTCATGTCCTGTGGCGGCGCGGCACACGCCGATATGAATTTCTATCCCCCCCCCTCGCGAGGGGGCGACGTTCATCGAGGTTGACTATAGTTATTGAATTGCGTTTGGTATTGAACTTGGATTTTTATCAAGAACTGACTCGGGTTTGAATATGTTTCAGGCTTTCGCCTTCGGTCAAGTTTTGGCTTTCTCCTTTTGTTTTTGATGTCGTGAGCGGAAGTGTTTTTGAAGCGGCAGCTGTCCTTTCCGGTCTGCTGAAGATGGCAGTGATGGGTGAGACGATTAAGCAAAGCGGTGGTCATCTTGGTGTCGTCAAAGACGCTGGGTCAAAGATGCTGGCCCATTCACTGAAGCTGAGGTTAGTGGTAATAATAGCGCTGGCGTGCTCGTAAAGTTTCTTCAGAAGATGGAAGAGCGATGCACCATCCGACGGGCTCAATGGCAGGTAGCCAAGTTCGTCGAGGATCATTAGGTCTGATTAGATGAGACGGTTGGAAATCAGATGTTTGAGCAGATGCTTTTGCAGCCGTTTGAACGCTTCGAGCAGATCGACAAATGGCGCTCCGTTTCATTTTCTGGACCTTACGTTGGGCTAGAACGAACTTGAAACCGGATAGGGCTGCGGGTGCAAGGTCAGCTGTCTTCAATCTGGGTTTCCGAACGATCCAGCGCCAGCAAAGTCATGG
>JAYVYB010000121.1:0-2221 GCA_043784625.1 Methylovirgula sp. | reverse complement strand
ATAGCGACTGAGGAACTGCCCGCGTTAGCAATTGTGGTCCGGATCCATCCCCAAAACACCACGACGCCATAATTGCAATTGATTGCATTTTTGTGGAAGGGTTTTGCGGGGGAAGCAGACTCAATATTTGAAGGTGGCTCGTACTGTTGATTTCCGTTTAGAAGTGAGCCGGATAGGCCGATAATTTCCATTGAGAATTGAGCCATGTTACCCTTCCCCCGGCGCCGCGCGCAACGGGGAGCAACGGAGTGATGTAGAACAGCGTGCAAAACTGTCTAGATTATCGGGGTAAACAGCGTCCAATAGTTTTTGACCTTGCTCCTCAAGTTTTATCCAAATTTGAGTTCGTTCGAGCGCTTTAAGTAGATTGCTCCCATATTTTAGGCCATCCGGAGCCGGAATTTCCGGGGCTTAGGCGCGGAACTGGTCGGGTTGTCCAGCGCGGTGTGCGGCACCAGATAAATTACGACCAAAGGCGTTTTGTTCCCTTCGCCGACGCGCTATTGGTAAGTTTCATCGGAGATTTCGACAACGTTGTTCCTCGGCAATCAAAAGCTCTGACCGATTGCGCAGAATTAGGTTGAGAATTTCCAAATCATTCAAGACCGAAATCGGATCGCGACCATGCGCGCCGCTCAATGCGCTTTTTAACCAAAGGCTTATCTGCGGATGGCCCAATATAAACGTAATTTGGCCCTCAATTGCAGATTGAACGGTAACGCTTGCGGTTTGCGACTCATAGCTCCAAGTCATCATCTGTTTCCAATCTTGCATGCGCCTAGGCTTATTCGGGCTTAAGGATTGCACCTGTGACATTGAACAGGGTCGGCAGTTGACTGGGTGGCGACCGCGCGCTCGGTCCTGTGGCCACATAATTGGCAAATTAGTGCTTCAGATTTGATCACGTGAGTTGGGTCACCGCACGATGCACAAGGCAGTCCTGGGATCCGCTCCATTACGTCGAACCCGCGACGGCCGCAATTCGGGCACCGAAGAAAAAACCGACGCACCAGATCGCGGGTAGCGCGCTCGATGGCAGCCATGCGTGTGGGATTCCGGTGCGCTCGCATGTCGGTTTCAACAAAGGCCGCCCCGCAGCGTTTAATAGCTTCCTGAACCGCCTCTTCAAGCGCGGTTGAGTCCACAATATCTTTCTTGAACAAAACGTCTGATGCCGGCTGCCCGTCCCGACAACCCATGACGATCAGCCCGTGTGCGGGGAACCCGGTTCGCTGGGCGAAATCGAATGCCTGGTGGCGATCTTGCACAACAGCATTTTCAAAGTTGGTGTCTGAACTCAGGTCGTGGCCGGTAAGTTCCATTTTGTCCACTTGATCGACCATCAGCACAAGTTCACGCCCGACA
This sequence comes from Methylovirgula sp., assembly GCA_043784625.1. GTDB lineage: Bacteria > Pseudomonadota > Alphaproteobacteria > Rhizobiales > Beijerinckiaceae > JANXSV01. The sequence goes on along the minus strand of JAYVYB010000121.1, from coordinate 856 downwards.
GCCAAGAAGGGAATGTATGGATGCGGACCGAAACTTCCTTCGCTTGCCAAACCGAAGCGTGCGGCGGGCATATATTCAAAGCCGACGGCGATTTTAGCTCTGGCTGCATCGAGTTGCGAACCGAGCCGAGCGACCTCGCGGCTGAAAGTTCCGAACTTATCGGTATTGACCCCTGTGGCCAGCTTAACAGACAGTCCAATCCCTTCTCGCAAGATCGGCTCGATTACACGCTCTTTGGAATGCATCGTGGTCAGCACCGCCGCCGTGTTGTTGTAAAAATGCTTCTTGCTCACCATCGAACAAAGCCTTCACCGCTGATGTCATCTGCCTCGCTAGGACAGCGAAGCATACCGTGTTGGCGCGTTACGCTCGTCTTGCGCGCTTTAAAATACCAGCATTTAATACTAGACTAAACATGCACTAGCTTCTTAGACACTTACACATCGTCCACCTTGGTCCATTGCAGATTGCCGCTGTAGCGCCAAGCCATGCGCCCTTGGTCGTCAAGACAAAAAAGGTATAACCAGCCATTGTCGAAAAGGGCACGCACGCTGGCGTGGCGGCTGAGTACATCGCTCAATGCTTCGGTAGGTGCCTCGATGCATACGGTCAATCGCAGTGGTTCGTGAGCGTAAGCTTCGCCGTCATGTATCGATTGCCAAGGCAAGCCCGTGCGTAACAAGCCGCCGTTGCCCTCCACAACACCGATGCCGCCTATAACGTTGTGCAAAAGTTTATTCCCACTCCCAAACATATGGGGTGCCACCGTCGAACCGTAGTACTGCAAGCTGATCCAGCTTGCCACAACGACTGGTGCCGTTAGAATAAGTTCCAGAATGCTGAAATTCTTGTCTTG
>JAYVYB010000120.1:0-2247 GCA_043784625.1 Methylovirgula sp. | reverse complement strand
ACTGATTTATAAAAGTAGTGATTGGAAAACGTAGAGCCTTCGCAAACAGGCAGGCCGTCACGCTCGATTTTTAAAAGTCGTGAATTTCGATAATTCGCCACCGAGCGCCAGTCTGTAACTGCGGAGGGACGCCACTTGGCCTTGGCCATTGCGTTGCTATAAGTATATGATAATATCTTTTATCATATATTAGTGTGGGTCATATGAACTGTCGCTTTTCACCCTACGTCTTTAAGGCGTTGGTCGACACCATTACCGGTGGCGTGGGTCAGGGCCCCGAGGTGGTGCCACCTATTGGCATCTATCGAACTGGCCCTAGGATCGAGCAGTTTTTTCTCGACTGCAATCTAGATATGCGTATCGGCGTTAGTTCCCGCATACCGGCGACCACAAGTTTTTTGCGCCAAATAGCTGACCTCAGTGAGAGTGACGAGCTTATCAAACGGGTGATTCTCAGGGTATGCGATCCCCGCGAATATTTTTCGGAACCAAAGAAGGCAGCTGCGGTGCGCGAACACTTAAATCGTGCTCTCGAACCGGATGGCTTGGCGGTGACGGTTGTTGGAGGCAAAGCGCACCTTATCGAACGTAATGCTACAGGGATGATCGTTGAACCGTTCATAGCGAAGGTTGCAACGCTCGATTTCGACACCGTTCAAATTGAAATCGCGCGGGCTTTGCCCAACCTCAATGACGATCCTGAAGATGCCGTCACAGCGGCATGCTCTTTGATTGAAGCAGTCTGCCGCTCGATTTTAATTGAGTTTCAACTACCCTTACCGCCTAAAAAAGACATTCATGGCTTGTTACGCGCTTTGCAAGAACCGCTTGGACTATCGCCAGGGCGGACAGACTTAGCGACAGAAGTGGAGCAAGATATCCGTCAGATTTTGGGCGGTCTAACTTCCGTGGTGAAAGGCGTAGGGGCGCTGCGGACACATGCAGGGGACGCACATGGGCGAGAAAAGGGATTTCGACGGATCGATGCACGCATCGCCCGGTTGGCGCTCAATTCAGCGAGTTCTATCGCGCTGTTTCTTATCGAAACATGGGAAAAAAAAGAACATCGACCACTGCCGCAACATGGCGAACCGGTATGAACCAGCTCATCACCCTCCCCGCCTTAACCCCTGCCCTGATTCAGGCCAGCGGGGAGCGGGCCACCTACCGCTTCTTTGAGTTTTTTACTGCCCAAATTCGCAACCCGCACACGCGGCGAGCCTATGGGCGGGCTGCAAAAGAGTTTTTCGCCTGGCTGGAGATGCGTGGCATCACTCAAATCACGGCCATCCAGAGCGTGCATGTAGCCGCCTATATAGAAGAACTGGGCCGCGTCAGAAGCGCGCCGACCGCCAAACTGCGTCTGGCTGCGTTGCGGCACTTGTTTGATTGGCTGGTGATTGGCCAAATTATGCCGATCAACCCGGCAGCAGCGGTGCGCGGCCCGCGCCATATTGTGCGGCGGGGCAAAACTCCCGTTCTTGACCCAAGTGAAGCCCGCCAGCTCCTCGATGCCATTGACACCAAAACCGTGATTGGCTTGCGTGACCGCGCGCTGATTGGCTTGATGGTGTATTCGTTTGCGCGGATTGGTGCAGCCATCGGTATGAAGGTGGAAGACGTTTACACTCAGAACCGCCGCTCTTGGGTGGGCCTGAATGAAAAGGGCGGCAAGCAGCACGCTATGCCCTGCCACCACAATTTAGAGACTTACCTGCACGAATATATTGACGGCGCGGGTCTGGGCAAAACGCCAAAGGCTTTGTTATTCCAGTGCTATGACCGCGCCAGCGGCCAATTAAATGGCAATCCCCTGCCCCAAGCCAATGCCTATGCGATGATCCAGCGCCGCGCCAAATCTGGGGAGATTGACACTCATATTGGCAATCATACTTTTCGTGCCACCGGCGTGACCGCCTATCTCAAAAACGGCGGAACGCTTGAAAAGGCAGCGCTGATGGCCAACCATGCCAGCACCCGCACTACCCAGCTTTACGACCGCCGCAGCGAAGACGTGACGCTGGACGAGGTGGAACGGGTGTTGATTTGACGATTAAATTTTACGATGGAAAAGTGCTTTGGGCCGATTGCATCGCGCACTCACAGCCAGCCTCTTTTCAGCTTTCGAACCTGAAGATGTGGATTTTGGTGGTGTAGCATTATGACAAGCCATTGTGTTTGCGCACCCATGCCCAAAATTTTTCGTTCATCTAGCCTTGCCGACGAAGCTGAACTTATGCTTCCTGA
>JAYVYB010000119.1:0-3439 GCA_043784625.1 Methylovirgula sp. | reverse complement strand
CTACAGTTTGGCGCTTTATCAGCAATACTATGAAGACTACCTAATCAGGCTTGAAATTTATCGCGACGAACAAGAATTGAACGAACAATGATCGAGTCTGAAGCCGAACTTGAAGGCAACCTGATTTCGCGCCTGACCGGCCTTGGTTATGAGCCTGTTTCAATTCTCGACGAGCGGGGCTTGCTGGCAAACCTTAAAGCTCAGCTCGAAAAGCACAATAAGCTCTCGCTTTCAGCGTCCGAATTCGAGCGGGTTTTGAACCATCTCGACAAGGGCAATGTGTTTGACCGCGCCAAGACCCTGCGTGACCGTTTTGCCCTGCCGCGCGACGATGGCACCTCAGCCTATATTCAATTTCTCAACACTGAAGAATGGTGCCGCAACGAATATCAGGTGACAAATCAGATCAGCGTCGAGGGTTCCTATAAAAACCGCTATGACGTGACATTGCTGATCAACGGTTTGCCGCTGGTGCAAATTGAGCTTAAGCGGCGCGGGCTGGAGCTGAAAGAGGCGTTTAACCAGATCAACCGTTATCAGCGTCACTCATTTTGGGCGGCGCGCGGGCTGTTTGGCTTTGTCCAGCTTTTCGTGATTTCCAACGGGGTGAACAGCAAGTTTTACGCCAATAACCGCGACCAGAGTTTTAAACAGACGTTCTTTTGGGCAAAAGAGGACAATGAGCTGATTACGCAGCTTGACCAGTTTGCCGACGTATTTCTGGAAAAGTGCCACGTTTCAAAAATGATTTGCCGCTATACGGTTTTGCAGGAAACCGACAAGGTGCAGATGGTTTTGCGCCCTTACCAATATTACGCGGTGGAGGCGATTGTTGACCGCGTCAAGACAGGCCGCAAGAACGGCTATATCTGGCACACAACGGGTTCCGGCAAGACCTTAACCAGCTTCAAGGCGGCGCAAATCCTGACCACTTTGCCGAAAGTGCATAAGGTGGTTTTTGTGGTTGACCGCGCTGATCTTGATTATCAGACAACGCGCGAATTCAACGCCTTCAAGCCGGATTGCGTCGACAATACCAACAACACAAAATCCTTGGTCAACCAGTTTGCAGACGATACCAAACTGATTGTCACGACAATTCAAAAGCTCAATAATGCAATTTCCAACAGCCGCCATGAACAGGCTATGGCAGGTCTGGCAGACAAGCGCATTGTGTTCATTTTTGACGAGTGCCATCGTTCGCAATTCGGCGAGACGCATAAGCGGATAACGGCGTTTTTCACCCATGCGCAAATGTTCGGCTTTACCGGCACACCGATTTTAACCGAGAACGCTTCCCGCAACGCTTTAGGGCTGCGCACGACGGCAGACCTGTTTGGCGAGCGTCTGCACACCTATGTCCTGCCCAACGCGATCAAAGACGAAAACGTCTTGCGGTTTTCCGTCGAATATTGGGGCAGGCTGCGCAAGCGTGACGGCACTTTGATCGACGATCAGGTTGAAGCAATCGACACCAAAGAGTTTTTCGAAAATCCTGATCGCATTGGTTATATTGCCGATTGGGTTATTCAAAACCATGGCCGCAAGACGCATAACAAGGACTTCACGGCGATTATGGCGGTGAGCAGCGTTGATGCATTGATCATGTACTACGAGGCGTTCAAGGCGCGGCGGAAGGGCACTACGGACGATCTGCGCATTGCGACGATCTTTACTTATGGGACGAATGAAGACGATAAGGACGCAGATGGCCTGATTGGCGAGCCTGATTTTAATATGGATATTGTCAACCCGCGTAATATGCACAGCCGCGACAAGCTCCAGGACTATATCGAGGAGTATAACAAGCTCTACAACGTCAAGTTTTCGGCCAAAGATAGCGACTCGTTTTACCGCTATTACAAGGACATCGCCAAGCGGGTGAAGGAGCGCGATAAGAAGGGCTTCAACGACAATGATCGTGTCGACGTTTTGCTGGTGGTGAATATGTTTTTGACCGGCTTTGACGCTAAGAAGGTCAACACGCTCTATGTCGATAAGCGGCTGCGCTATCATGGGCTTGTGCAGGCCTTTTCGCGCACCAACCGCATTTTGAGCGAAGTGAAGTCTCAAGGCAATATTGTGTGCTTCCGCAACCTCAAAGCCAATACGGACGAAGCGATTGCGCTGTTTTCGAACAAGGATGCCAGCGAACAAATCCTGATCGAGCCATACGAGGATTACGTCACGGCGTTTAATGAAAGCGTGAAAACCTTGCGGCTGATTGCGCCAACTGTCGACAGCGTCAATGCGTTGACAAGCGAAGTGCTGGAACTTCAATTTATTACTGCGTTTCGAAGCCTCATGCGCATTTTGAACGTTTTGAAAAGCTTTTCGCAATTCTCGTTTGCCGTGCTGGATATGACAGAACTGGAATTCGAAGAATACAAAAGCAAATATCTCGATCTGTTCGACAAGGCGCGTTCACAAAAGGACGAGGGCGAAAAAACGTCAATCATTCAGGATATCGATTTCGAGCTGGAGCTGATTCAGCGCGATGAAATCAATGTCGCTTACATCTTGCGCCTCTTGGCAGACTTGAAAGACGACGAACAATCTGACGATCGGGAAGTACGCAAAAGCGCGGCAACCAAGCGCAAGAACATTTTGGACACATTGGGTTCTGAGATTCAGCTTCGCAGCAAGCGCGAACTGATCGAACGCTTTATCAATGAGCAAATGCCAAACATCGCCACTTCGCAAGAGGTTAAAGGAGCGTTTGACGAATTTTGGAAAGTTGAACGGCAAAAGGCTTTCGACGCGATGTGTGCAGAGGAGGGCTTAAATCCTGTCAGTGCAAAGGGGTTGATCGAGAATTATCATTTCACCGGGCGCGCGCCTTTGCGTGAACAAATTGTTGATGCGTTGCAAGTGAAGCCAAAAATTCTGCAACGAAAGAGCATTATCGAACGCGTGACTGATAGGCTTATGGAACTGATTAGAACGTTTGACGACAATGTTGGTGACATCGAAAAATCGTAGGCGCTCGTTTGCTTTACGCCGTCCTTATTGGAATAATCTTTGCACCCGCCCTTAGTGTGTCGAGTTGGTCTGCCCACCATTGCATCATTTTCACCCGTTCATCCCAAAAATCCGCGCGTAAATAGGCACGGCGAACTTCGTTGCCTTCGACATGGGCAAGCTGGCGTTCGATAGCGTCGGGGTTCCAAAGGCCGGATTGATTGGCGAGTGTTGAGAAGGTTGCGCGAAAGCCGTGAGCGGTAGCTTCGTCCTGAGTATAACCCAAGCGCCGCAAAGCCGCGTTGAGCGTGTTTTCACTCATAGGCTTTAGGATTGTGCGCAAACTTGGAAACAGGAATGTGCTTTGCCCTGCCAGTTGTTTCAAATCCTTCAAAATGGCGATGGCTTGGCGGGGCATGGGAACACGATGTTCACGGCGCATTTTCATTCTAACCGCTGGAATCGTCCATTCTGAAGT
>JAYVYB010000118.1:0-8537 GCA_043784625.1 Methylovirgula sp. | reverse complement strand
GTCGCGCTCGTCTCTACGTTGTCTGTCGCTAACGCGGTCGCGCTTCATGCCAATATGCGGCGATATATCACGGGTACCGACGTTAAGAGTTGGAACCTTGTAGCAATAATACATCTTATGGTAATCGGCGATGGCAACGTCTTGCGTCATGTCATGATCGGCCCAAGCGCCAAAGCGGCGCGGGTCGAATTCGCGCATGTTGATGTCAGCCTGGCCATGTACCATCCATTGCGCCAGATATTTGCCAGCGCCGCCGCCCTGGCAAATGCCAATTGAAGCGCCGGTATGCATCCAGTAATTTTTAGCGCCGTGCGCGGGGCCGGAGAGATAAACCCCGTCCGGAGTATGGGTGATCGCGCCGGAAACCACATTTTTAACGCCGACATTGCCAAATAGCGGAAAGCGTTCGGCGGCCTTTTCCAGCCAGGGCATCAGCCTGTCCAGCTCGGGCGCAACCAGCTCGCTTTCAAAATCCCACGCCGGAGGCTTGCCGTCCCAGCACACATGCGCCGTGGCGGTTTCATAGGGGCCGATGAGAATGCCATTGGTTTCTTCGCGGATGTAGGAATGGCTGTAGGGGTCGCGCACCACAGGCAATTCCGGCGCAAAGGCGATGAGTTCTTTTACCGGCTCTGTGATGAGATAGTGATGCAGCATATTGGCGATCGGCACATTGTGGCCGGTCCAACCGCCAACAACGTCGGCATATGACCCGGCAGAATTCACCACATGCTCGCAGGTGATATTGCCCTGATCGGTGATGACTTCCCACTCCCCTGACGGCAACAATCTGATGTCGGTGACGCGGGTGCGGCGATAGATTTCCGCGCCAAGTTTGCGCGCGCCTGTTGCCATGGCAATGGTTACGTCCGCTGGCGCAACATGGCCGTCATGCACGGTGCGGAACGCCGCCTTGACGCCAAAGGGATCAAGGAACGGATGCACATTTTTAATCTCGGAGGGGCCTATAATCTCGCAGTCGTAACCGGCAAGGCGCGAGACGCCGTAGACATATTTGAGCCAGTTAACTTCCTCATCTGTGGTGGCAAGGCGCAATCCGCCACAGCCATGCCATGAGACGGCTTGGCCGGTCAGCTGTTCAAGCTTTGGATAAAGCTGCGTGCCATAAACATGCACCTTGGTCATGTTAAGGGAGGAATTGAAATGCGGGCACTGCCCTGCCGCGTGCCAGGTTGAGCCGGACGTCAGTTCGCCTTTTTCGATCAGAACAATATCACTCCAGCCTTCCAGCGCGAGGTGATAGAGCAGCCCGACGCCCATAATACCGCCGCCGACAACAACCACGCGCGCATGAGTTTTCATGACCATTCCTATTCCAGTTCAGCCGGGAAGCCCGGGGCACGCAAATCTGTCTGCAACGTATCTTCGAGCAATTTTACCACCTGGCTCGACCATGCATCTCCGCCATAGGCTGAGCGGGCACGGATGAATGTTTGCTGCGTGATGGATGCCAAATCCAGCGGCACACCAAAGTCGCGGCCAAAGCCCAGTGCAAAGCCAAGGTCTTTGCAGGCAAGGTCCATGGTGAAATTGATGTTATAGCTGCCGTTCAAGATCACCTGACCCTCGGTTTCATGCACGAAGCTGGTGCCGGAACTGGCCGCAATGACGTGATAGGCCTGCGCCAGATCAAGCCCGCCTTTTTTGGCCAGCATCAGCGCCTCGCCCACTGAGACCAGATTGATGAAGGCCAGCATGTTGGTGATGACCTTGATAACTGCCGCCTTGCCGAGCGGGCCGACATGAAAAATCTTGCCGCCCATCGCCTCAAAGGCGGCTTTGTGCTGTTCAAAAACTTCGGCCTCGCCGCCGATAATCACGGTGATTTTGCCCTGCGCGGCGAGATGCACGCCCCCCGTAACCGGCGCTTCCAGCATATGCACGCCTTTGGCTGCTGCCAGCGCCGCCATCTCCTCGATTTCGGAGGAGCTGTTGGTGCTCATTTCAATCCATGTGCCGCCTGTTTTGAGACCCGCTAAAATGCCGCGCGGCCCCGCCAGCACCCGTTTTGAAACGGCGGGCGAGGGCAGACAGGTGATGACCGCATCCACCTGTTCGGCAACGGCTTGCGCATCAGCTGCCCAGTGCGCGCCCTTTGCCAGCAAGCCTTCCGCCGATTTTGGATCGAGGTCGGTTACAGTCACGGCGAAACCGGCGCGCAACAGGCTGCCAGCGAGATTTCTGCCCAAATGTCCTAAACCGATAAAGCCGTATTTCATCGCTTGTCCCCAAAGCCGTCAAAATAACACACAGAGTATGGAATCGAATTTGCCACGGTTCAAACGAATGAATAGGGGGCTAAGACATGGTTTTATTTGTGGTAGGCCATATTCCTGCTTAGTCCGGGTGGTTGAGAGGCCGGAAGGCAGGCACCAGATGCAGCGCTTTGCCGTCATAGGGGTGCGCCAGCGCCACCTCTTCGTTGAGTTCAACACCCAAGCCCGGTTCGTTTGAGGGGATGACATAGCCGTCTTCAAACTGGATTGGTTTCTTCAAAATCTTTGAATGGAAACCGCTCCAGTCTTCGATGCTTTCTAGAATCAGGAAATTCGGGCTGCACGCCGCCAGCTGGATATTGGCAGCGCCTTCAATCGGCCCGCAATAGAGATGCGGCGCGATTTGCGCATAATGGGCCTCCGCCATTCCGGCGATTTTTTTGGCCTCGAGAATACCGCCCACCCGGCCCAGCGCCATTTGCAAAATGCTGGCCGCGCCCAGCTCCAGCAGACGGGCAAACTCATATTTGGTGGTGAGCCGCTCGCCAGCTGCAATCGGTATGGTGGTTTGGCGGGCGACAATTGCCATTTGCTCCGGCATTTCGGGCGGGACAGGCTCCTCGAACCACAGCGGATCATAGGGTTCCAGCTTTCGCGCCAGCCGGATGGCACCGGAGGTGGTAAACTGGCCATGGGTGCCAAACAGCAAGTCACATTTGGTGCCGACGGCGGCGCGGATTTGCTTGCAAAACTGTTCGGATATCTCCATTTTTTCCAAGGAAGGCTGGCGCGGGTCAAAGGTGGAATAGGCACCGGCCGGGTCAAACTTCAGCCCGGTGAAGCCCATTTTAAGATACTCCACCGCCCGCTGCGCCGCGGCATCGGGATTGGTGTAAACTTCCGAGTCCGAATAGGCGTGTTCACCGGCCTGATAGCGCGGATAAAGATAGGTGTAGCTGCGCAAGCGCTCATGCACCTTGCCACCCAGCAGCGCATAAATGGGCTTGCCTGTTGCTTTGCCGATAATGTCCCACAGCGCACATTCCAGCCCGGACAGCACCCCCATCAGAGAAATGTCCGGCCGCATCGAGTAACCGCGCCCGTAGACATTGCGCCACAACGTTTCAATCTGAAACGGGTCGGTGTCCAGCACGTGTTGCTCAAACACATCGGCAATCATCGGTGCGATGGCTTTGGGCCCGAAGCTTGCGGTGTAAACTTCGCCGACCCCGGAAATACCGGTGTCCGTGGTGAGTTTTACAAAGATAAAGTAGCGCCCGCCGGTGTACGGGGGCGGGTTGCCGACGATGAAGGTTTTAAGCTCTGTAACTTTCACGGCGGCCCCCTCAAACTGCCCCTAAAAACGGAAAAACCGCGCGGGGTGTGATGCGTTTCGCAAACGCACGCAATTTAATCTTGCCAAAAATCGGGAGTGGTCAAGTGTATTATCGGCTCTAATGACCGATGCCCAACTCTTAGATAAGGTCAGCGAAAAACCAGCTGAACGACCAGGGCCGAATGTGACAAGGCGCGCCGACTCTCCGCACTTGCACCCGCAGGACAAAAGCCCGGATCAGGCATATCGCGTTTTTGGTTTGGGTTCCGGCAAAGGCACCGCCTCCATCAGGGCTTTGGTGTAGGGGTTCTGCGGCGACTCAAATACCATCCGCCTTGTGCCATATTCGACAATCTTGCCGCCCTGCATGACAGCAACATTGTGACTCATCCGCTCCACCACTGCCATGTCATGCGAAATAAACAGCAGCGCGATATTCATCTGCTCCTGAAGTTCGAGCAGCAGATCAAGCACCTGAACCCGAACCGAAACATCGAGCGCCGACACACTTTCATCGGCAACGATCAGTTTCGGTTGCAAGGCAAGGGCGCGGGCAATGCAAATACGCTGGCGTTGACCCCCGGAAAATTCATGCGGATAGCGCGACGCCACATCCGGCGAAAGACGAACGCGGCGCAAGAGGTCGGCAACGCGGTCGCCTCGCTCAGATTTCGCGCCGATATTGTGAATTGCCAGCGGTTCGGCAATGGCCTCACCGACCGACATGCGCGGATCCAGCGAGGCATAGGGGTCCTGAAAGATCATCTGGGCCTGCCGGCGCAGTGGCTTCATGGCCCGGTGATCAAGCCCGGCAATGCTGGTGCCATTGATGACAACATCGCCGCTGAAGGGCACCAGCCCGAGGATCGCTTTGCCTGTGGTGGACTTTCCCGAGCCACTCTCCCCCACCAGCCCGAGGGTTTGCCCCGCCTTTATTTCAAAGCTGACGTCTTTGACCACGTCGGTGGAGGATTTGCGGCCGAATAACAGGCTGGCACCGCTGCCGTAGGACACTCTGAGATTTTTGACGAAAAGCACATTGTCGGTTGCGTGTTCAATGCCCGGCGTCGCTGGCGGGGTGATACGCGGTGGCGCATCGGTGCCGGAAAAGGTGCCAAGCCGCGGCACAACGTCAAGCAGGTGGCGCGTGTAGGCTTGCTGAGGCCGGTTGAAAATATCGGCGACGTCGCCCTGCTCAACAATTTTGCCAAGATTGAGCAGCGCAACGCGATCCGCCATCTCGGCAACCACGCCCATATCATGGGTGATCATCAAAATGGAGGTGTTGAACTCCCGTTGCAGTTCGCGCATCAGCTTCAAAATCTGAGCTTGCACGGTTACGTCAAGTGCGGTGGTCGGCTCGTCGGCAATGAGCAGTTTGGGCTCGCAAGACAAAGCCATGGCAATCATCACCCGCTGACGCATGCCGCCCGAAAGCTCGTGCGGATATTGCTGCATCCGGCGCGCCGCCTCATTGATGTGAACAGCGTCCAGCATGGCAAGCGCGCTTTTGCGAGAGTCGCGGCCATCGCTTTGTCTGTGCGCGTTAAAAGCCTCAATCAGTTGCGCGCCGATGGTCATTACCGGATTGAGCGAACTCATCGGCTCTTGAAAAATCATGGCAATTTCGCCACCGCGCATGGCGCGCATATCGCGATCAGACAGTTTGGTGAGGTCTTGCCCGTTGAGCTTAATGGCACCGCTGCGTTGGCGCAGAGAGTTCGACAACAGCCGCATGATGGCCAGCGCAGTTAAGGACTTGCCAGAGCCGGATTCTCCGGCAAGGCAGAGCGTCTGGGCCTTTTCTACGGCAAAACTCACCCCTTCGAGCACAGGGCGCAAGCCTTCCGGCGTTCGAGCGTCAATACAAAGGTTTTCGACGCTCAAAACCGGCATCGGCACAGCAATGTTGGTCATGCAAACACAATTCGCGGGAAATAAAACGAGACCACCCAGTTTGGCATATCAACGATTTCGCTGATGCGTAAATCGGCGCAAACTGAAACCAGCATATAGGCATCGACCGGATCCAGCCCGTGTTCGCTGGCCAACAGATCGACCATACGCATAACACTCTCGCGCGCCGCCGTCATCAAATCCGGGCCAATACCGGTTGTGACCTCATATCCGGCACCATCAAGATGGCGCGTTACCGGGCCCGGCGTGGTGAAGCGCGGACTTTTAAGGGTCATGCCTTTCACCACTTCCAGAGTTGCCTCAACGTCCATCTGGCTTTCAATGGCGGTGCCGCAGACTTCGCCGTCGCCTTGCGCAGCGTGGGTATCGCCAATTGAAAACAGAGCGCCCTTGACCTCAACTGGCAGATAAAGCGTCGTGCCTTCGCTGAGGTCGCGGATGTCGAGATTGCCGCCAACATTACGCGGCGGCACGATGGAGTGCAGACCGGGCTCTGCGGGCGCGAGGCCGATGGTTCCGGCAAAGGGCTTGAGCGGGACGCGGCCCTTTGGGCCGAAAAGCGCGGGTGCCATCGATGTGGTGTCATATTTCCAGATGTGCAATGCCGGGTCTTTGAACTGGTCCGCAAGCAGGCCGAAACCGGGAATATTTGCTGTCCAGCCAAGGCCGGAGGGAATAAATTTGCGGATTGTGACCTTCAAAGCGTCTCCGGGCTCGGCGCCTTCGACATAGACCGGCCCTGTAACGGGGTTGATTTTGCCAAAATCCAGCGTGGCAATGTCTTTGGCTGTTGAATTAAGGCCCAACTGACCTCCAGAGGAATCGAGACATTCGAAATGGATGGTTTGGCCGGACTTTGCGGTCAATGCCGGGACAAAATCATGGTTCCAGCCGAAATTATGGTTTTTGCGATGAATGGTATAGTCACACGTCACGCACATGGCGCAAATCCTCTCGCCGCTTGAAAAATAACAGTGTCTGTGGGGCCCAAAGCGCCCTCCCGTTTTGCAGAAGGGCGCGTAAGGGTGCCGTCTGGCCGCTTATTTTGTGGCGTAGATGGCTTCGTAATCGATGACGCGGGTCGGATCGATATAGATTTCGTCCGGGCCGCCCATCCGCTTGGATTTGGCCACGACGCGCCGTTCATTGAACACCGGCACCCATGGCGCCGCCTGCACCTGAATATCGGTGAAGATCTGCGCCCAGACTTTGGCGCGCTCGGCCTTCATCTTCGGGTCTGACATGGCATCGGCCTTGGTTGCGCGCTCTTCGAAGGTTTTGTCGCAGAACCACGACCAGTTCCAGCCGCCCTGAATGGCACCGCCGCAGCCGAGAATTGGCCCGTAGAAGTCGGACGCATCCGGGAAGTCGGCAATCCAACCCATACCACCGGACCAGATCAGTGCCGCCTCGGCCTTGTTGCTGCCTGCGGCGATGACTTCCGGCTGAGCGAGGGCCTTGATTTCAGCCTTGATGCCAATTGCGGCAAGGTCCTGCTGGATGGCTTGTGCGATACGCGGATTTGGGTCGGTGTTCATCGCGTAAAGTTCGGTGCTGAAACCATCCTTCAAGCCTGCTTCGGCCAGAAGGCTTTTGGCTTTGGCAATGTCGTAGGCATAGCCCTTATAATTGGCGTCATACCCCGGCATCAGCGGCGGCAGCACCTGTGTTGCCGGTGTGGCGCGGCCGTTGATGATGCGGACGATGCGGTCTTTGTTGACGGCCATGTTCAAGGCCTGACGCACGCGCACATCGTCAAACGGCTTTTTGGTGGTGTTGATGGTGATGTAGCTGGTTTCGAGCTGGTCACGATCAACGATCATCCCCGAAAACTCGGGCGCATTTTTCATTTCGAGATATTTTGCAGGTGGAATGCCGTCACCGGCAATATCGATTTCACCCTTTTGCAAACGCAGGATGGCGACGAGCGGCTCCTGACCAATTTCAACCGTGAACTGATCAAGATTGGGGCGTGGACGGAAATAATCAGCATTGCGGGTGAACACCAGACGCTGTCCTGTCACCCATTCTTTCAGCATATAGGCACCGGAGCCGACGGGCTTTTTGCCAAAATCAGCACCGGCTGGTTCGGCGACCTCTTTTGGAACCGCTGAGGCAAAATTCAACGCCAAAACATTGAGAAAGGTGGCGTCCGGCTGGGCCAGTGTGAACTTTACGGTTGCGTCATCGGTCGCCTCAATGCCTGAAATGGCCTCGGCTTTTCCGCCCGCCATATCATCGGCACCGACGATTGAATGAAAGAAGCCGCCGCCCGGGCCCTGAGTTTTGGGATTTACGGCGCGTTCAATCGAATATTTCACGTCGGCGGCAACCACCTTGCGCCCATTGGTGAATTTCGCATTTGGATTGAGCTTGAAGATGTAGGTCAAGCCGTCCGGAGACACTGTGTAGGTGTCGGCAAGCGAGGGGATAAGTTCCGATGTGCCGGGTTTGTAATCAAGCAGGCGCGAGAACATGGAATTGATCATGGACCAATTCTGCCAGTCGTAGCCGATGGCGGGGTCGAGAGTTGCCATATCGTCTTTGTAAGTCACGATAATGGACCCGCCCTGCACCGGCGTATCCGCCAGCGCGGGAAGAGTGGCAAGGCCGATAGTGGCCAAGGCCAAAGCTGCAGTGGTGGATTTTAGAAAGGTTTTCATCATGGGTACAAACTCCTTCTGGTTTAGAATTCAGCGTCCACGAATGCGTGGATCGAGAATGGGGGCGACAACATCCGCAAGCAGATTGCCAAGCACGATGGCGAGCGACGAAACCAGCGTCACACCAATGATGATGGGCAGATCGACCTGCTGAATTCCTTGCCAGGCGAGCTGGCCAATGCCGGGCCAGCCATAGACAGCCTCGACCACAACAACGCCGCTCATGAACTGGCCGATGTCGATGCCGATCATGGCCACGAGCGGCAGCAGCGCGTTTGGCACCGCATGGCGAAAAATGACCCGCGCCTTTGACAGACCTTTGGCATTCGCGGTGCGGATATAGTCCTGATTGAGCACATCGATCATGGCCGAGCGCGCCATGCG
>JAYVYB010000117.1:0-4600 GCA_043784625.1 Methylovirgula sp. | reverse complement strand
GCGCCAACGAACCCCCGACGTAAGCGGCTTGGATGACGCGGTAAGCGTAGCCGACAGCGTCAGGTTTCCGCCGCTGGTCGTCTGCGCACGGGCGGTCGTTTGCAGCGGACTCAAACAGAATAACGCCAAGACGACCATAAAAGCAGTCACGGACCAGATATCCCGAAGCTTGTAACCCTGTTGTCTCATGGCAATTTCCTTGGGATTGTTCTGAATATAAAGACGAGTTGTTGCGCTGGTTGAGACTGCTAGTTAGTAACTAACCAACTCCTATTCCGCCGTCTTTATAAGGCTTTTCAAAGCGGAAATTAAATTTTCCTTTGAAAAAGGCGCATATTCGAACCGAACCGTATGTTTTCCTTTCGGCATTTCAATGGCGCGAAACAAAATATTGGCACGATAGATCGGCGTCGGGGTGCCATCAATACTTGCCCGCCAGCCGGGGTAATAGACGTCATGCAGAACCAACAACCCGGGCTGATCGGTTTCGACTTCAATGACTGAATAATTGGCGCGCATGGTCTTAATTGCCACGGTGGAATTTGCTGATGTCGCTGTTAAACCGGAAGAATAAGTTCTGATCAACTTTTCAGGGCTGTTTTCATCGATCAAAACTTCATGATCGTGGTCAAAATCGGGAATTGCATCGCCATCGATAATTGCCTCGCTATCAACGGACTTTGCATTGATGGCGAAATAAGCCCTCGGAATTGAGGGGCGCAGTTTGTAAATATACATTCCCTCTGTGCTGTAGATGAGCGATGCGATGGGACGGGGGAAATGTCTGGGCAACTTAGGCAAAGGACGGTCGAGCATCACATATTCAAGGCCGAGCATTTTGGCGAGTGTGGAGCTGTAGCCACGAAAATTTGCCGGAAAATGCCGCAAGCTGACATCACCCGAATTATCGCCGGGCCCGACGATGCGCTCGTAGTCTGAAATGCGAAGTGGATTGTAGCCCACTGTGTTTTCGAAGCCAAAGACCATGGAGGCGTTCATCCAAGGCCCGTTCATCCCGAGAACTTCAACGCGCGGGTAGGTGCCGTTGCTGTGACTTTTGGCGATTTCGGCCTCTAGCAGCTCCAATCCCGTCTTGAATTCCGGCTTTAACGTCGCGTAGGGAGCGTAAATGTTTGTCGGTTCGGAGTTCAAAGAAGACGCGCCGTCTCTTGCCAAAAGTTCGACACATCCCAAAAAGGTGAGGGCTATCATCGCCAAAGTGCGATTGGAGATTTTCAAGAGTGCAAATACTGTGACTGCTCCAAATGCAGTCGTCAGGGCCAATGCGGCAATGCTGTACGCCAAATGGTTTTGTTCATACGAAAATAGCAAAGCAGCCACCACAAGTGCCATAACACCTCCAGCGCTGGAGACGAGCAAAATGTTTCGGATCGATGTGCCGCTCAACACCGGCGCGCCATGCATTAATGCTTGATTTGCCAGATAACCGCTCACTATGCTTAGGCAAAATTGCAGCGCAAAAGTAGCGTCAGCCGGACGGCGATAGAGTGAAACGCCCGGCAAGTGGTCAAAAATGATCTCAAATAAAGGTGAAAAGCGGCCGATGGCGTATACAATCGTGAATATCAGAACAGCGGCAAACATGCGGATAGCCGGATCGGCTAACCGGCGGCCGGCAATTCCGTGCCAGACCAGCAAAATTGTCGGTATTGTACCGATAAACAGGTAATTTATAGCGCGATCGGTCCAGTCACCTCTGGTGATGGTCTCGTAACCAGGGCCCCAGTAGTCGTAATTCCAGTCGAGCGACCCGAAAAAGTTCGGGACTGCCAAAGTGATTAAATTCACCAGTGAAAGCGACCCCTCCGCCGCAACGCCAAACGCGATATTGGGGCGGTTTGACTGTCCCAAAAACTGGAGCGTCAGCAGTATTGGTATGGCTAACACGATTGCGCCAACGCCTCCCATGAATAAAATGAGACCAATACGCTGGCGCAGATACGTAAACCAATGCGGCGTACGGAAAACTTCATAGACAAGCGCTGCGATCAGCCACAGACAAAACAAATAGGCCACTTGATCGCGCCCCTGCGCCATCAGCGCCGCAAAGACACCGAATACAAGGCCATACATGTACGAACGCTTGGCCAGAGCCATTTCCAGCGCCCACAGCGCCCACGGAAAAAAGCTATAAGACAGGATCATACCCGTGTGTTGCAGCCGCGACGAAGCCGATGCCCCAAGGATGAATATTGCCGCGCTTAATATGGCGCCCAGCGGCATCCAGCCTCTGCGCCGGAACAGCAGCAGAATTCCCAAACCGCCAAACGTCAAATGAGCCATGATCGCCGCATCAAAAAGCTGCATTGATGCGCGCGGTGCGAAATAGGCCAGAGCCAACATTGTTGGAGAAAATAGCAAAGACTGAGGGTCAGCTGCGGTGGGATGGCCGGAAAAATGGTAAGGATTCCAGAGCGGTACTGCTCCGGATGCCATTTGTTCACCCAAAAAGCGGAACATTGGATAAAAATGGTTCTTCGAGTCCCAAGGAACTACCGCATCGTTCCAGAGCCAGGTAACGTCTGCTAAAAAGCCAATGGCAAGCACTGCGAAAATTGCGATAGGCCAACTTTCAGAATTTTTAGTCGATAAGTCCCTATCAACAGTTGGCAAAGAAGACATTTAAGGATTCGTCTCTCACAATGGCTAATGCAATTTTGTAGTCGCGCGTGTATTTGGGTTAGGAAAGCGCCGAGACAAAGGCAAGCTCTTTCGATAAGGAAACTGTTGAATTGAGCGGCAGCTCGCAATCAGAGAGTTCGATGGATAGTTTTTTGCAACATATGGCGCAACGGCGCTCAGTAAAGCCATTTGAAATGAACGGATCTGGTCCTGACGAACAGCAGCTTTCCCAGATTTTGACATTAGCGTCGCGCGTTCCAGACCATGGCAAGCTGGTGCCATGGAGGTTTATCGTTCTTGAAGGTGACGCTCGCTTGCGGGCAGGTCGCGCATTGGAGCAAGTCTGGCTTCGGCTGCACCCTGATGCGGCGGATTCTCGCCTAGCGAGTGAGCGAAATCGTTTCGTGTCTACGCCAACCGTGGTCATTGTGGTATCGACCGCCGCTTCGCATGTTAAAATACCGGTTTGGGAGCAACAGCTGTCGGCAGGCGCAGTGTGTATGGCTCTTACAATCGCCGCTTCGGCCATGGGCTTTAGAACCGCTTGGCTGACCGACTGGTGCGCTTACGATGCCGATGCAAAGGCCGTCTTGGGCGTATCCGGCGAGGAGCAAATTGCGGGGATAATTCACGTTGGCCGGTCTGACAGTGTTCCTGTGGACAGGCCTCGCCCGGACATTTCACACATCGTTACACGATATTGAGTGGGAGATTTCATGTTTTACCCGTTTTCCGAGCGCAATAAGGAAATATTGCCGCATGACCCCTTTAAGGCCATCATCGCACCGAGGCCAATTGGATGGATCTCAAGCGTTTCCAGCCAAGGTCATATCAATCTTGCCCCCTATAGTTTCTTTAATGCACTGGCCAATTCGCCACCCATTTTGGCGTTTTGCAGCGGCGAGAAGAAGGATTCGGTTAGTTTTATTGAGGAAACCGGTGAGTTCACGTGGAGTTTGTCGACATATGATTTGCGCTTTGAGATGAATGCCACAGGTGCCAGCCTGCCACGCGGCCAGAATGAATTTGAGCATGCCGGGCTCGAAATGGCGCAATCAAAACTGGTAAAGCCGCCTCGCGTCGCGCGTGCGCCAGCTGCGATGGAGTGCAAGCTGATTGAGATCAATCACCTGCGCGATATGCACGGAACCCTGACCGAGAACTATCTGGTCATTGGTCAGGTTATCGGAATGTATATCGATGACGATTTCATCTTGGATGGACGCTTCGATACCGCGAAAGCCGCGCCGCTTGCCCGCTGTGGTTACTCAGATTACGCGTCAGCAAGCGATTTGTTCTCGGTTCAACGCCCTAAATGATGTGGGGAGCGAAAACTTAAGCAAAATTTTACCATAAATCGCCACACTCTCTTAATTGATTATGAGAGTTGGCCAATGATCGTTCGTAAATTTTTAAGCTGGTCGCAAACGGCGACAGCCGGTGAGCGCGCAGAAGGGGCGAGTGCCCTGGCGAGAGCTTACCTTTATGCCGATCTATCCGAGCAAGACTACGATGACGCAGAGCTAGCTTTGACGACCCTTCTGGAGGATCCATCGCCACTGGTTCGGCGTGCAATGGCGGAAGCCTTTGCCAGAGCCGAAGATGCGCCACATCACATCGTGATTACCTTGGCAGGCGACCAGTCTGAAGTTTCGTCCGCTATTCTCTCCCGCTCACCGCTGTTGAGTGACGTCGAATTGGTAAATTTGCTGGAAGTGGGCGATGAATTTGCACAGTCAGCTATCGCTTTACGGCCTAATTTGTCACAAACGATCAGCACTGTATTGGCAGAGATAGGTCACGAGCACGCAGTATTGGCCTTGGCGCAGAACTGTTCCGCGCAACTTTCTGATGCCGCGATACAGAAAATAGTCGACCGGTTTGGTTCAAATTCCGACATTACCAACGCTCTGCTGCTGCGTCCCAACTTAAATCCATTTTTAAGGTATGAAATCAG
>JAYVYB010000116.1:0-1823 GCA_043784625.1 Methylovirgula sp. | reverse complement strand
AACGTCATGTCCTGCTTCAACCAGTGCCGACGCGAGCGACCTGCGAAAATTGTATAAATACCATTCGGTATTGGCGAACAAAACGATTTTCAAAGCAAGGTTTCCGCTACCATAAAACATCATTACAAAAATACAAAAATTCTATTGGAATAAGAAACTTTTATAGGGCACCCAATACAAGGAATTATCAGCGAAGTTCAGCCAAACAAATAAAACACATGCATAATAGAAAATAATAATTAAAACCCAAAAATTTTGGTCAATAGCTTTACTTTTTAAAGCTTCTGGGCAGTTCGCAAATACAACTAGCTGCAAGGGCAACATATAAAGCGCGATACGATCGACAGCTGTTGATGAAGGAGATATTGAAACCGCAACTAATAGAACCAATGAAATTATAGCCATCCACCACCACAAGCTCAATTCGGAGTTTGAAAAATTAAATTTCCTTGAGTTCCATAACAAAATTATCGCCGGAAAGGCATTCATTAACAATCGGACCAAAGCGCCTTCAGATTGGTACTGTGCTTGTGCGTAATTCTGGACAAGCCCATCCACTGATTCTTGAAGCAATAATGTGTATGCCACCGCAAAGGTAACGGCGATCCAAATTGCAGTTTGAAATCGACTTTTTGTGTTTGACAGCACAGCAATCGGCAACAGGAGGACCGCCGTTTTATGAAATGTCGCAGCAATGACCACCCAAAATACAAACAAAAAAGTTGAATTTCTTTTGAGGGCCAAAAAGCCCAGCATGGCTAACCCTATAGCAACTCCTTGCCTAGTATATCCCATCCCGACGACAATAACGGTATACGGAACTGCAACGGTGAGTCCAAGCCACGGGCGAGGCAAATTCCTGCAGAATTCGATCAAACCTATAGAAAATAGAATGCTGCAAAGTACATTTACACCAATTGTACTAAAATCAAATTGCACACTGAGCCAGTTTGCCAGCATATAACTTGGATCCGTCATCTGCATGACTTCAACAAAAGATTTGCCGTTTACGTCATATAAGAAATGGAAATAATTTACCCAATCGCCACCAACTTGGTACCGAAATCCAACCATAATTATTAGGCTGATGAGAGCGGCAAACCACCCGACATGTAAGTATCCTGGACTAAGACCTCGCACCTGAAACCATTTAGACCCCGGTGACGCAAGCGCAGCTATCGCAGGTATTATAAACAATATCCAATATGGCCACATCTTAACTATTTGCCTCTAGCCATGCCTGAAACATCAGCACAGTCCATAATTTTGTTGTCCAGACATATCTTCCGCTGAGATGCTGCTGCCAGGCTTTGACAATTGGATCAGGGTTCAGGTAACCTTCTCGCCGCAAGCGGCCTTCTTCCAGCAACGACGCTGCCCATTCCCTCAAAGGCCCCCGCAACCATTGACCTATCGGTACGGCAAATCCAGATTTCTCGCGCTCAATCAACTTCCTCGGAACGTATTTGTACAGCACCTGCCTGAGCGCCCACTTACCCTCGGTTCCACGTATTTTCATGTTAATTGGCAACTGCCAAGCCAATTCTGCCACACGATGATCGAGGAACGGCATCCGCGTTTCAAGGCCACAGGACATTGCCGCCCGGTCAACTTTGGTCAGGATATCGTCCGGCAAATAGCCTACCGTATCCCAATACATCATCCGCAATCGCGCGTCATCCATTCCTGCGTTGGGAAGAACAGCTAGAGTATCTATTCCGGTCGTCCCAATTGAAGTCTCGCTTAGCAGGCTCTTGCCGCCGCGTTCGAATGGTAATGTTCCTTCGCAGAGTATATTCAAATAAAACTTATCAATTGAATTT
>JAYVYB010000115.1:0-2143 GCA_043784625.1 Methylovirgula sp. | reverse complement strand
ATTGGCATAAACTTTGTCCGAGGTAACCACCAGAATTGTTCGCACACTCCCGCAGCCGCGTAAGGCTTCCAGTAAATTCGCGGTGCCGATTATGTTGGAGGTCAAGGTCTCCAGCGGGTCTGATATAGCGCGTTTCACAATAGGCTGAGCGGCCAGATGCAGCACGATTTCCGGCTGCGCGGCGGTGATTGCGGCATGCACAGCGCCAAGTTCGCGCAAATCACCAAAGATGGACGTACATGCGCTGCCGATGTTGGCAAGGTTGTAAAGCGCAGGCTGTGTTTCAGGCGGCAAGGCGAAACCGGTGACTTGCGCGCCCATGCGCTGAAGCCACAAAGCCATCCAGCCGCCTTTAAAGCCGGTGTGGCCGGTGAGAAACACCCGCTTGCCGCTCCAAAATCGGGACGACGGGAGCGCGTTTAAAGCGCCGCTCACGGCCAGCACTTCCATGGCGCTTTGCCGGATTTCCATAGCGCTTCAAGCTGTGACCTGTCACGCAAAGTGTCCATCGGCTGCCAAAAGCCGGTATGATGATAGGCCATCAAATCCCCGGCAGCTGCGAGTTTTTCGAGCGGTGCGCCCTCCCAGGTTGTGGCGTCGCTGTCGATGAGATCGATGACGGAAGGGTCAAGCACGAAAAAGCCGCCGTTGATCAAGGCCTGATCTCCCGGGGGCTTTTCGACGAAGCGCTGCACCTGATCTTCGTGGATTTGCAATGCGCCATAGCGCCCCGGCGGTGCGACGGCGGTTACTGTGGCGCGGCGGCCATGGCTTTTGTGAAATGCCACCAGCTTGCCAATGTCGATATCCGCCAGGCCGTCGCCGTAAGTGAAACAAAATGGCTCATTGGCGGGCAAATAGCTGGCAACGCGGCGCAAGCGCCCGCCCGTCATCGAGGCCTCGCCAGTGTCGATAAGCGTAACCTTCCAAGCTTCTGCCGAGGTATTGTGATAGGTGGTTTTGTTGTCACGAATATCGAACGTGACGTCCGAATTGTGCAAAAAGAAGTTGGAAAAATATTCTTTGATCATGTAGCCGCGATAGCCGAGGCAAATAATGAACTCGGTGATGCCGTGTTCGGCGTAGATCTTCATAATATGCCACAAGATCGGGCGGTCGCCGATCTCAATCATTGGCTTTGGCCGAAGGTGGGATTCCTCTGAAATCCGCGTTCCAAATCCACCTGCGAGAATGACGGCTTTCATGTGTCTCCACCTCAATTGGGTCGCGAGCCGGCTCCGGAGGGGGAAAGCCGCACAGGCTGCGTGCTAGCTGATACCAGCCGTGAGCACCTGTGGCAACCTGAGGGAGGTTTTGATATTCGCTGCGCTACTTCATGCGAACGGCGGTTCAATTAGAATCGGACATCTGGAAAAATGCAAAAGCCTTCCCCGCAAGACCGCTGTCGCAACCAGCTTCTCTGCGGCGACCATCTTGTTCTACAAAAATTGCGTCGAGAGCTCAGACACCTTGTCTTTTAAATGGGAAGTAAGCGGTCGCGCTTTCGAGGAACTGAATAAAATCTGCTATGGCATCTTCAGCGCGGTCATCATTGACGATGACATGGTCAAACTTGATGTGTTCCGCAGGCAGGTTGGCGCGATCCAACCGCGATGACACATTGCTGTCGCGGGCTCTGCCGGCGAGGCGAGCGGCCAAAACAGACGGAGAAGCTGTCACGCGCACAACGCTCACGCTCCGATATTTTGCGCGCGCTTCGGAAATAGCGGTGCGGGAGCAGTTAAAAACAACAGTATCGCCGACCTGCAGCCAGCTTTCCACGATTTTTGGAATGCCATAATAGAGCCCGTGGGCGTGCCAATGCAGGCAAAATTCGCCCTCAGCCAGTTGGGAAAAGAAGGCCGTCTCGTCTAATGTATCGTGTTCTTCCCATTGAGACGAGGCGCGGGTGACGATGCGCCGGACAAAATGAAAACGGGTGTCGCCAGCGAAGGTGAGCTTCGCTGCATTAATCAGGGTATCCTTGCCGGCCCCACTGGGGCCAACCACCAGCACAAGATGTCCGGGATAGTTCAGCGAAGACTTAGGCAACGCGCTTGCCCGCAGTCCAGACATTGCGGACAACCGGATGATGGCCGCTGACGAAAATGCGCGCCAGATCGGCGCGTTTTCCGCTTAAGAT
>JAYVYB010000114.1:0-1825 GCA_043784625.1 Methylovirgula sp. | reverse complement strand
GATATGTGGCAGGAAGGGCGGCCGCTCAGGGTTGTCCTGATCGGTTCCGATTTTGAAATTAAAGTTTGGGAGGCGCTGCTGAAAGTCCCGGTGGGAGGGGCGACAACCTATTCGGATGTTGCCACGACGCTTGGCAATCCTAAAGCGGCGCGCGCTGTGGGAGCGGCCGTTGGGCGCAATCCGCTATCTTTCGTGGTGCCGTGCCACAGGGTGCTGGGAAAATCCGGCGCTTTAACCGGTTACCATTGGGGAATTATCCGCAAACAGGCGATTTTAGGCTGGGAAGCCGGGCAGGTGGCAGCGGTTTAACGTAAAACTAGAAACTCGGCGCATCTATGGTGGCGGCGGGTGGAGCAACAGCACGGATTTTGTGCTTTTTAGGTTTTTTGGGCAGCGATCCCGTTTCGGTTTCTGATTTTTCACCCAAGCGCAGCCGCACACTGGCGACCTTCGCCTCGGTAAAGCGCGTGTCGCAGAAGCCATGCTTGTCCTCCAAAGCATAATCCCGGCAGAGCTCTTCGCGCGCCGACGAAAAAGCTGCCTGCTCGGCGGCAACCGCCTTGGTTGCGGCACGATCCGAATGGCGTTCCATGAGTGAGCGATAGGAGGCGCGCAGGGCGGTTTCGGCCTGCGGGCGGGCGCTGTTGTCGGCTTTGATCTGATCTTCAGAAATGGATGTGCCACGCGGGCCCCACATGCCATTTGGCCGAACCTGACAATCTGACGCCTGAAATTTACAGATTTCAGCTTCCGCTTTCACAATTACGGCACCCTGCAAAATGTCCAAAGTGAAGGTGCAAGCGGGGATGGTATTTTGATAGCGCAAGACGCCATCCGGTTTGCCGATGAGCGTGAGGGGTGAGGCGGCGGCTGTTACAACCTGCACCTGACAAGAATCTCCCGGGCGGGAAATTATATTTCCGGCTAAGGTCAGCTTGGAGATGGACAGACCTTCGGCCGTTTTGCCAAACTCCAGGGAACCCAATGCGCCGTTTTGCAAGAGAACACGCCCCGCTACGGCATCCTCCCCCGGAACACGCGAATAAATCACTTTAGCCTTTGCCGGGCCAGCATTCTGACCGGGCAACTTCACTGTTTTTTGCGGGGGCGCATTAACGGCGCCGGGGAGAATCAACTGTGCGCCTGCAGGCGTAGAGAAAAGCAAAAGAGCCGATAAAACAAAAGAAATACGCATATTTGACACTGCAATGAACTGATAAAAATCATCTATAACGCGAAGCGCCAAAAATAACTCTATGTTTTTTTCGCAGAAATCGCATTCGCGCGCAATGATGCCTTGCATCAAAAAAACCTCATTCCTATATGGGACACAAGGCCGCCACGGCGGATGAATTTTAGATTGGTTGAGGGTGGGCCGAACCGCTTCAGACGAAGGGTTTGGTGATCTTGCAACAAAGAAGGGAACTGATATGAGTAAAGTTATTGGTATTGACCTTGGAACCACCAATTCCTGCGTCGCGGTTATGGAAGGCTCCACTGCTAAGGTTATCGAGAACGCAGAGGGCGCGCGGACAACTCCGTCGATTGTAGCGTTTACGGATGACGGCGAGCGCCTTGTGGGCCAGCCTGCCAAGCGTCAAGGCGTTACAAACCCCGAGCGCACATTTTTCGCGATCAAGCGTTTGATCGGCCGCACTTTTGATGACCCGATGACCAAGAAGGACATGGGTCTGGTGCCTTACAAGATTGTAAAGGGTGGCAGCAATGACGCCTGGGTGGCAGCGGACGGTAAAAACTACAGCCCGAGCCAGATTTCAGCTTTCACATTGATCAAGATGAAGGAAACAGCGGAAGCCTATCTCGG
>JAYVYB010000113.1:0-13442 GCA_043784625.1 Methylovirgula sp. | reverse complement strand
CAAACGTTGACGCAATCCTCGCCAAGGTCACGCCACGCACAAAAATTGTATTTTTAGCAAACCCCAACAACCCGACCGGAACTTACATTTCAGCCGATGAGGTCAAGCGCCTTCACGCCGGTTTGCCTGCCAATGTGATATTGGTGCTGGATGCCGCCTATGCGGAATATGCCAGAAAAAACGATTATACATCTGGGCTGGAACTGGTTGCTGAAGCCCAAAACGTGGTTATGACCCGCACATTTTCCAAAATTTACGGTTTGGCGGCCGTGCGCCTTGGCTGGTGCTATGCCCCGCCGCACATTTGCGACGCTCTCAACCGCATTCGTGGCCCCTTCAATGTAAATACGCCTGCGGCCCTTGCCGGCATTGCCGCATTGCAAGACCAGCCCCATATCGCCGAGGCCCTGAGTCACAACGACACGTGGCTGCCATGGCTCGCCGAGAAAATTAGCGCGCTCGGCCTGAAGGTAACGGCCAGTGTCGCCAATTTTATACTCATCCACTTCCCTTCTTCGGGGCCTTTCACAGCGGCAAATGCTGACAAATATCTCGCTGAACACGGCTTGATTTTGCGCGCAGTGGGAGCTTACGGGCTGCCTGATTGCCTTCGCCTGACGGTGGGCAGCGCGGAAGCCAATGAGAAGCTGGTTGTTGCCCTGACGCAATTTATGAAGGCTGGACCCCATGCCGGATAACTTGGGACCAAAACGCCAGACACCTCTTTTTGGTCAAATCAGCATAATTGGCTTGGGATTGATCGGCTCATCACTGGCACGTGCCGCAGTGCAGCAAAACCTGGGTACAAAAGTCATCGGTTACGATAGCTCTGCGCCGGTTCGCGCGCGGGCAGTCGAGCTGAATTTCGCCACCCATATTGCAGCTGACATGGCCGAGGCGGTGCGCGACGCTGACTTGATAATTCTTTGCGCGCCTGTTGGTGCAAATAGTGACATTGCTGCGGCAATGGCCGCGCATCTTAAGACCGGAGCAATTATCTCTGATGTCGGCTCTGTAAAAGCCTCAGTTGTGGCTTCGGTTACGCCGCATTTGCCTGCCGGAGTTCATTTTGTGCCGGCTCATCCCGTAGCTGGCACCGAATATTCCGGTCCGGATGCCGGTTTTGCCACTTTGTTTAACAAACGTTGGTGCATCGTTACGCCTTTGCCAAATTCAAGCGACGCGGCAGTGTCGAAAGTCACCCAGTTTTGGCAGGCTTGCGGATCTAATGTTGAAATTATGACGCCGCACCATCACGACCAAGTGT
Organism: Methylovirgula sp.; assembly: GCA_043784625.1. Lineage (GTDB taxonomy): Bacteria > Pseudomonadota > Alphaproteobacteria > Rhizobiales > Beijerinckiaceae > JANXSV01. The sequence goes on along the minus strand of JAYVYB010000113.1, from coordinate 12,175 downwards.
TGGCGATTACCAGTCATATTCCGCATTTAATTGCTTATAATATTGTCGGCACTGCGGCGCATATGGAAGCTGTGACGCAGTCTGAAGTCATTAAATTTTCAGCTGGCGGCTTTCGCGATTTTACCCGCATTGCCGCGTCCGACCCCACAATGTGGCGGGATGTCTTCCTCAACAATAAAGAGGCTGTCTTGGAAATGCTCGGTCGTTTTACTGAAGACCTGACAGCCCTTCAGCGCATGATCCGCTATGGCGACGGTGATGGCCTATTTGAACTCTTCTCCCGCACCCGCGAAATCCGTCGGAATATTATTGCGGTCGGACAAGAAACCGCAGCTCCGGATTTTGGGCGGCGTCAAGAAAGTGCCGAAAGCTAAAGCAACGCGTCCGCGCTAGTAAACGGGTTCGAGTTTGAACGGCAGCGGAATAGTGCCCAACAAAACCTGTCCGTCTTTAAATCGGAGCGGCACTGCCGCGCCTTTGAGTTTGCCATTTTCAATTTTCCCGCTCAAAACACCGGAAATGAGCTTGCCAATCAGACTCGATTTAGGCGACAGGCCCAAGCCGGTTAAAACGCCATTTGCCCCGCTCACTTCGGCGTCCAGAGTCCCTGCCAATCTATGTTGGCCGTCAAGACCGAGCGTGCCAGTCGCGCTAGCGTTTAATTCTCCCGCGAGAAGCTCAAGGCGGGTGATTTTGATTTCCCCCGACTTTTGACGCCACCTATCGAGAACTTGCGGCAAAGTAGTAGCCTTAGACATATCGAGATGGTCCACGGTGGCTGCTAATTTTAAGGAGACACTATCTTGAGTGCCAAATATTTGCGTAACTATCGGATTTTTGACCCCGGCAAGGGTCAGGTCAATCTGCAGGACATTGTCGTTTTCCTTAAGCACGCCGGGCATCAGCGACAAACCAAACTGCTCTATTTGCAAAGATTGTGAACCTTGGGGCGTGTTGATCAGTCCAGAAAACATTGTTATTGCGGTGTCGGAGCGAAGATTTTGGGTGATGATCCCGCCCAGCCGGGACTCGGCGTTTGCCCATGATGCCGCGCCGCTCAACGCACCAAAATGAAACTCAAGCGGCGCAGTCACTTCGGCTAAGACAGAATTCGGCTGGAGCGTAGTCCAACTTCCTTGCAGTTTTGCAAGTTTTAAGGCATCGCCCGCGCCTGTACTAAGTTGCACGCCTGCGCAAAAGCGAAGCAGAGAAACCAAGAACCCCGTCCGATTGAGTTCAGCACAGCTCCAATCCCGTACAACTTTATGCTCTCGCAGTTGGAAATTCGCAGCAGCTGCGTCAACTTGATTTTGTGCGTAAAACCACAACCCTATCCACAGCGCGGCTACACAAACAATGCTACCGGATAGCCATTTCCACATAACTTTGAACTTCCATTAATCCCAACCGGCAAGCAACTTGGCCAACAGGCTGGCCGACCGCTCATCGCTCACATTGAAATTGTTAAAACTTGCTTCTAAAAGCAATGAATCATTACAACCCTTTCGGCAATGAGATTTGAGATCCGCGTAAAATGCAAAACTTTCCGGCCCATCCCACGCCGCTTTGGGTTTTTGCCTATGGTTCTCTGATGTGGAACCCTGGTTTTGAATTTCTCGAACAAACCCCGGCACGTCTGTTCGGTTATCATCGTGCATTATGCATATATTCTCATGTGCATCGTGGCACAAAAGACCGACCAGGGTTGGTCTTAGGTTTGGATCGCGGCGGGTCCTGCAGGGGCGTAGCTTACCGCATTGACGATGAAAAAAGCGAAGATACACTGAATTATCTGCGCTCGCGCGAACTTGTTACCAATGTGTACCACGAAGCGTCGCTGGAACTGAGCTTAGACGCGGGAGCACACGTTCAAGCCGTGACCTATATTGTGGACAAAAATCACATCCAATACGCCGGACGCCTTCCGCTTACGCGCCAATTGGAGCTGGTTCGCCAAGGCAATGGACAATCCGGACCCAACCGGGACTACCTGATCGCCACAGCACGTCATCTCAAGGACTTAAAGATTCGTGACCCGAAATTAAATTGGCTCGAAAGCCAGCTCTGAGACCTCTCACCCTAATGCTGTGAGTGATCCAACAAATCTTGCAGCACGGCATGACGCGCGGCTGGCGTCTCAGCCATCAAGTGAACGTGAAACTCATTGACACCTTGAGCTGCAAGCGCCGTCATCGCAGATCCATACCAAAATAAATCCGGAAAATATCCGGTCTCTCCCATACCCACCAGCGTTTTAACGCCCGAAGCATCACACCGAACTGCCAGAATTACCGCTGAATCGTAAGAACGCACTGCTTCCATAGCGTCGGGATCTACCGCAGAAAACACCGAACAGACATAGCGTCGTCCGCTGCGTCCAGACCAAGCCTGAAACTTTCGCCCCAATTGGCTGCCATAGAGAGCCTCAAGTGGCACAGAAAAATCTGATGCCGAAGCCTTTTGGCTGCCAGCCTGAAAAGAACAATCCATAAAAACAGGGGCTGAAGTTTCCATTTTTGATCTCATTTGTTCTGGCAATGTCGAACAATATTAGAACAAAATAGAACAAAGTCAAACCAAAAATGTAGGTAGTCCTAAAACTACGCCTTGTCGCCAGGTCGATAGACCAACTCGGCCAACCTCGGGTCTGCGGCCACAGCCTCGCTCACCAGCTTATTGGTGGCGGTTTCGATCTTGTCTTGCAACAATTTCAAAAACACCTTTTTGTCCAAACCGGGTTCGATCGGGGGTAGAAATTCGATCACCAAATTGCCGGGTCGGCGCAAAAATGACCGTCGCGGCCAAAACAAGCCGGCATTCAATGCGACAGGTACGCAGCGCACATTGTTAGAAGCGTAGACTTGGGCAACGCCAAATTTATAGTCGGGTGGCGCGCCCACCGCTTTGCGGGTGCCTTCCGGAAAGATCATCAGTTTTCGGCCTTCGCCAAAAGCTTTGCGGGTTCCTTGAACCACCTGGGTCATTGCTGACGATCCGGCCTTGCGATTTATAGCAATCTGGTCTGTATAAATCATATAGAGGCCAAATATCGGCAGGTATTTCAATTGCTCCTTCACAACAAAGGTGAAGTCCGACATGTGCGGTATGATCGCGAACGTTTCTAGAATTGACTGATGTTTCGAAGCGACAATGCACGCTCCAGCAGGCACATTCTCGAGTCCACGATATTCCAGTGTAATGCCACACACGTTTTTCAGCAGCCAAAGCGAAGATCGGCCCCAGAGGCGGCCCGTTTCCAGACCATTGTTTCGGTTACCGAACAAAAACGGCAGTCCCGTCAGCATCACCACAAACAGATTGGCATAAAACAGAATATTGAAAATCAACGACCGCACATAGAGCATTAAAGCCTCACAAAAACACGCTCGCGCTGGAAAACCGAGAGCCAGAGAACGCGGCCTTGCTTGCCCCGTTTGAAGATTTAGCGGGAGTGGGAGTTACCAGAAACCGCCCCTGCGCCGCCAAGAACTTCACATATTCAATAAAGTAAAGCCTAAAATCCTCGGACCCTATACGCGCCGCACTTCCTCTCTGCCCTTCGCGCAGCACAACATGCGGCACGATCTGAGTTCCAGGCAATGCATGCTGCATTTCCGCCATAGCCCGGGGCATATGGTATGAAGAGGTCACGATAAGCAACGATTGATAATTCAACTGCTGCGCCCAAGCCCGCGCTTCAACAGCATTACCGACAGTATTTTGGGCGGAATATCCCAGATCCACACAACACTGGGAATAATCTTTCAGCTTCGGCACATCACGTGTCAGATCGCCAACCGTCACATCTGGGTTAACCCCGGAAATGAGCAGGCGCTTCACCCGGCCGGACGCAAGCACGTCGATGCCCTCGGCAATTCTGTCCTGCCCTCCGGTGAGAACCACAACGCCATCAATCTCGCTGCTTGAAAAATCGACCGTTTCAAAGTTTTTCGCCGCGCGAATGAACCCGACAAAGCCCGCCGCAAATAAAATAACTGCGATTATCAGAGCCCAAAGTGTAAATCGGTGCGTGTTAAAACGCATGTCCCTGCCTTTCACCAACACAACTTGCCATAACGGTTACTCAAGCCCGCGCAAGTGCCGGAACACGATCATGCGCGACATCAGTCCGGTCACCAAAGCCATAGCAAGCCCTGTCATGAGCAATATCGCGTAGCCGCTGAAGCCGAGAGAAAACGTGCCAAACAGCGCCTCCACTTGGTCGGCCTCCGGCGCCGAGCCAAATGCTCCGGCAAACCAGCTCGCCAACAGAAATGCCACTGCCGCAGCCAAGGCGCCAATCATGCCGCCTTTTAAGCCCAATCCAAGAAAATGCCTCTGAAATTGTTTGGCGATGAAACCATCTGCCGCACCGACAAGGTGCAACACATTTACAATTTCGCGGTTACCCGCCATTGCGCCGCGCGTGGCAAAAGCAACCGCCATTATCATCGCCACCACCACCAGAATAAAAATGACAAAGGCGATAAACACAATCGAGTTGGCCATCAGTGCCAACCTGTCCAGCCAAAGACTGTGATCATCCAGACTCGAACCCGGCACCTCTTTGGAAAGTGATTGCCGCAACAGCGCCAAATCAGGTTTCGTGCCGCTATCATTCAACTTTACCACGATCAATCTTGGAACCGGAAGTTCCGACAAATCCAAGCCGGAGCCAAGCCAAGGCTCCAATAATTTTTGTGACTCCGCCTTGGTATAGACCTTCACATCGCCAATTCCGGGGAGCAGGCGGGTAATTTCGCCCGCTTTCAGCGCGGCAACGTCAACGTCCTGGCCCGCCACTTGGCGTATTTGCACCGTAATTTCGCGAGACACCGAAGATCGCCATTTTTGCGATGCCTGGGTAACCAAAAGGCCACTGCCTGCCGTTAAAGCAGCCAGAAACGTCATGATGGCGATAACTGTTACCAAGGCCCGCCCGGCAATCGAATCAGCTGGCACAAGCGGCATGGCGCGTGCTGCCGCCTGCTGAACGCCGTGGTGTTCGGGCTCATCACTGTGGGTCATTGCGCGGATTCGCGTGCCAAAAATCTAGTCATAAATATGCATCCGACCATCTCCTAAAACCAGCCTTTTAGCGTCATCAAACATATCCATAAGCGCCAGATCATGGGTTGCAATGATGACAGCCGTGCCGGACTTTTGCAGCTCCACAAATAGCCGCATCAGCCTGCGCGCCAGTGACGGGTCGACATTGCCTGTTGGTTCGTCTGCCAGCAACAACTCAGGGCTGGCAATCACCGCCCGGGCAATTGCCGCCCGCTGTTTTTCTCCGCCAGACAACACGGGGGGTAAGACATGCATCCGCTCCCCCAATCCGACCCAGCGCAAAAGCTCAACCACTTCAGACCGATAGCTGAATTCGTCCTTGCCCAGAACACGCAACGGCAGCGCCACATTTTCGTAAGTTGTCAAATGTTCAAGCAAACGGAAATCTTGAAACACAACGCCAATCCGCCGTCGCATTGCGGTAATTTCATCCTTTTTCAGGTTTGCTGCGTTTTTGCCAAACACGGTTATCAAGCCACGCGTTGGCTGAAGCGCTTGCAGCATCAACCGCATGAGCGTGGTTTTCCCGGCGCCGGACGGTCCTGTCAGAAACTGAAAACTTTGTGGGGCAATACCAAAACTGAGGTCGCGCAAAATCTCTGGCCCGAAGCCGTAGCGCAACCCGACATTTTCAAACCGCACCACATCCATCAAACCGGCCATTTTTAACATATAATTCAGATGAGATTAACGCGCCCTTAACCATACTAACAGCCCTATAGAGATAAGTTTCGCGTGAAGTAAGCCGCTACTCCCAACTTATTGTGATGCAAAATGTCATACCCTATGCCTAAATCGTTCCCTTCAGCCTCAGATACTGACATCGTCGATCAGGACCTCGATTTGAAACAAAGCGAGTCTGTCGTTCGGCTTCCCGACGTCGCAGCCAATGACGACAAGCCGGGATCAGAGATCACCGTTGAGGCCATTTCACGGCACGTGATGCGGCCGTCGCGGAAAAAATTTGTGATTCGGCCTGTCATGGCTGCGCCTCGACCGAAACCATCAAAGCCGCGCGGGAACTTTTGGCCCGCAGTGGTTTGTGCTGCTACGCTTATCTGTCTCATCGCGGCTATAGGTGCCCGCCAGGTTGTCGTCCGGCAAATTCCGCAGACAGCAGCGCTGTTTAAACTCATCGGCTTGCAGGTAAACCTCCGTGCGCTTACCCTGAAAGATGTAAAAACCCGCTTATTCGAAGATAACGGTCAGCTGGTTTTAGCTGTTGAGGGCATCATTACCAATCTTCGGGCAACTCCTAATCACGTCCCACCTCTGCGCGTTGCCCTTAAAGGCGCAGATGGACGCGAGATATATTGGTGGATTGCTCAACCTACCCTTACGAAATTAGACGCCGGTGCAACGCTGCTGTTTCGCACCCGCCTTGCCAGCCCTCCCTCAAACGCTAAAATTGCTCTTGTTAATTTTGCCGAAGCAGACGACGCTAAACCAAATTAACAGGAAATTTTTGGCATGACCCGGAAAAGACATGTGCGCGTATTGATTGACGCGCAAACAATTGAAAAGCGCGTTGAAGAACTGGCGCAGGAAATTCTCAAAGCTGACCTTCAGGACCTATTAGTGGTTGCCGTTTTGAAGGGCTCCTTCATGTTCGCGGCAGATCTTCTCCGGGCATTACACAATGCCGGCATGGAACCTCAAGCTGAATTCATTCATATCTCATCCTACAAAGAAGGCATGATCTCATCCGGCAAGGTTTCCGTTTTAAAAGACATCGACTCGCCTGTCGTTGGCCGTGATGTTTTGCTGGTAGACGATATTCTTGAATCTGGACGCACCCTTGCCTACGCCAAAGACTTGTTTGCGGCACGCGGTGCCAAATCGGTCAAACTTTGTGTTCTCTTGGAAAAGCCGGGCCATCGTGCCGTGCAAATCCACGCAGATTTCACCGGCTTTCAATGCCCCGACCAATTCGTCGTTGGATACGGCATGGACGTGGCTCATTCCTACCGTCAATTGCCATTTGTCGGCGTGGTGGAAACCGAAAATTGACGCGCGCCGCGCCCGCGATGATAATGCCTGATGGCATTTGATATTGTTGACCTGCGCTCTTTTTATGCGTCCAGCCTCGGCCAAAGCGCCAGCAGCATCCTGTGCGAATGCGTGCGCGCGCGCTGGTCGTCTTGCGTGGGGCAATCGGTGCTTGGCATTGGCTACGCCTCGCCCTTTCTCAACTTGCTCAAGTCCGAAGCGCTGCGCACGCTGTCATTCATGCCGTCAAACATGGGCGTGGTAAACTGGCCGAGCACCGGCCTTTCATCATCTGTCTTGGTTGACACAGATGCGCTGCCATTGCCCGACGCCTCGATTGATAGAATTTTTCTGGTACACGCGCTGGAAAGTTGCGAGCATAAACGCGACCTGCTTGATGAGGTCTGGCGCGTTCTCACCCCCGGGGGCAGGCTTATTGTGATTGCGCCGTCCCGCCACGGCTGGTGGGCGCATTATGAGCATACGCCCTTTGGTCAGGGACAACCTTTTTCTAAAAGCCAGCTGCGGGAACTTATGCGCGAAGCCTTGTTCTCGCCGCTGCATTGGGGCGAGGCGCTTTATTTGCCACCGGCGTCCGGACAAATCTGGTTAAAAAGTGCCAAAACCATAGAAACCATCGGCCAACGTTTGTCGCTGCCGATGGCCGGAGTGCATGTGGTCGAGGCGACAAAGCAGCTTTATCGCCCGATTTTAGCGCGCAAGCCATCGCGGTTTAGGCTTCCAGCGCTGGCTCCGGCGCTGGTCAGTCGGCAAGAATCATCAAACTTGCATTCCCGCCCGCCGCAGCCACATTGATTGAAACGACCTGCTCTTGGGCAAAGCGCTTCAGATAATTTGGCCCGCCCGCCTTAGGTCCGGTTCCTGATAAGCCGGAGCCGCCGAACGGCTGTGTGCCAACCACCGCGCCAATAATGTTGCGGTTGACATAAATATTGCCAGCGCTCAAACGCTGGGTCACCCGCGCCACCGCCGTATCAATGCGCGAATGAACTCCAAGCGTCAGCCCATATCCCGTGGCTTCAATCGCATCGCAAACCGCATCAAGCTGCCCCGCTTTGTAACGAACCACATGCAAAATCGGCCCGAAAACTTCGGCGTTCAAGTCGCTGATCTTTTTCAGTTCAAAAATATGCGGCGCTAAAAACGTTCCACCCAAGCTTGGGAAATCAGCTATTTTGATTTCTTTGGCGTTCGCCCGCATAGTTGCCACATGCGCCTCCAGCCTTGCCAGCGCCGCCGCGTCAATGACCGGTCCGACATGCGTGGACACGTCGCGCGGATCGCCAATTTTTAACTCCCGCGCCGCGCCCGCAATCATCGTCAGCATCTTATCGGCGACATCCTCTTGGATGCACAGCAGCCGCAACGCCGAGCAGCGCTGCCCGGCGGAACGAAAAGCCGACATCACCACATCATCCGCCACCTGCTCTGGCAAGGCGGTGGCGTCAACGATCATCGCATTAATGCCGCCAGTCTCGGCAATGAGTGGCACAATCGCGGCATTCTTGGCAGCCAATGCGCGGTTAATGCGCCATGCGGTCGCGGTGGAGCCCGTAAAGGCAACCCCGGCCACAGCGGCGTGATCGATCAAAGCGCCACCGACAGCACCCCCGCCCAAAACCAAATGCAGCGCGGTTTTTGGCACGCCCGAATCATGTAAGATCTCAACAGCCATCCTTGCGATCAGCGGTGTTTGTTCGGCCGGTTTCGCCACCACGCTGTTTCCAGCGACAAGCGCGGCCGCCACCTGACCGATAAAAATCGCCAATGGAAAGTTCCACGGGCTCACACACACGAAGACCCCGCGCCCGCGATACGATAGCCGATTGTCTTCGCCGGTCGGCCCGGGAAGTGCCTCGCCCGGCCCTAGCGTGCGCCGCGCCTCTGCGGCATAAAACCTGCAAAAATCAACCGCTTCGCGCACTTCAGAAACGCAATCATCAAGCGTTTTTCCTGCCTCGACTTGCAGAAGTTTAATCAGCGCCCCCAAGTTTGCCTCTAGCGCGGCCGCAGCCTTGTCCAGGGCTGCTGCACGCGACTCAACCGCTGACATAGCCCAATCTTTAAACCCGGCCTTGGCAGCTTTCATCGCATCTTCGGCAATTTGCGCTGTCGCTTCGCTGACTTGACCAAAAACCGCGCCGTCAAGCGGCGAGGTCAAATTGCGACTTTTGCCTTCAACTGCGATGCCATTAACGACGCTGGCAGCAAAACTACGAATTGCGCTGTCCGCCACTTGCGCCTCTAGCGCGCTCAAAGATGCCGCATGTCCAAATTCAACACCGTTTGAATTCGCGCGCTGCGGGGCATATAGATCAATCGGCAAAGGAATATGCAGGTTGCGCGCTTGTGCCGAAGAGCCAATTTGCGCCTGAGGCCGCTTGAGTAATTCCGAAATAGGAACATTCGTATCCGCTGCCACAGAAACGAAACTCGAGTTCGCCCCGTTTTCCAACAAACGCCGCACCAGATAAGCCAGCAAATCCTCATGTTCGCCAACGGGCGCGTAAGTTCTGCACGCAATGCCAGGTTCATTGACCAGAAGCGCGCGGTAGAGCTCTTCGCCCATGCCGTGTAGCCGTTGAAATTCGAATCCGCTCACACCTCCGGCCATTTCCAGAATGGTCGCAACCGATAAGGCGTTGTGCGTGGCAAATTGCGGATAAATATGCGGACGCGCCGCCAGCATTTTACGGGCACATGCCAAATAGTTCAGGTCTGTCATCGCTTTGCGCGTAAACACCGGATAATCCGCCAGCCCGCGTTCTTGCGCCCGCTTAACCTCTGTATCCCAGTAGGCTCCCTTGACCAACCGCACCATAAAGCGGCGGTTTAGCCGCCCTGCCAAGGCTGCAACATAGTCAATAACGGCTTCGGCACGCTTCTGGTAAGCTTGAATTGCAAGGCCGAATCCGTCCCACCCTGCGAGGCTTTCGTCCTCGGCCACCGCTGTGATCACATCAAGCGAGAGTTCGAGCCTGTCCGCCTCCTCAGCATCCACAGTAAATTTCAGATCATATTTCTTCGCCAATTGCGCCAATGCAATAACTTGCGGCACAAGCTCCTTCATCACTCGGGCGTGGCTTACCGCCTCATAGCGCGGATGGAGGGCGGAAAGCTTCACCGAAATTCCCGGCCGGTCTGGCAGCTTGCCCGCCCCCGCACTTTTACCAATTGCCTCGATGGCGTTCGCATAGGACAGAAAATAGCGTTCCGCATCTTTCTGCGTCCGGGCGCCTTCGCCCAACATGTCAAAGGAATAGCGGTAGAGCTTTCCAGCGCCGCTGGTGGAGCGTTTTAAGGCCGCATTGATATTTTCTCCCAAAACGAAATGCGAACCCATCAATTTCATCGCCTGCCGGGTTGCGCCACGCACCGCAGGCAGACCCAGACGCTTCGCTAGCGAACCGATAATGCCCTCCGGCGTTTCGCCCGGCTGAATAACCCGCGCCGTAATGCCCAGCGCCCAACTGGAGGCCGTCACCAACAGGGCGTCCGAGCGCGCTTCATGTTTCGACCAGTCGGCTTGCGAAAGCTTATCTTCTATCAAGCGGTCGGCTGTTGCTCCGTCGGGCACCCGCAATAGGGCTTCCGCAAGCACCATCAGCGCCAAGCCTTCTTTGGTGGATAAGGAATATTCCCGCAAAAAATCTTCAATACCACCCAAGCCACTTTTGGGGGCCCGGATGGCCTCGATCAGCTTTGTTGCGCGCGCGTCAATCCGCGCTTCCGCAGCACTGGGAAAGCTTAAGTTGGACATCAAATCGGTCGCGATTTTTTCGTCGGCGGCTGCAAATTCTGCTCTGAAGGACTTCAATTTCATCTCCCGCTGAAACACTTGCGCCAACGCGCCAACCTATTGTGAATTCCTGAACAATATGGTATTAAAGCTAGTCGTTCCATCGCAATATTCTGATTATCTCTAGGGATAATCACTAGTTTTTTGAGATTTTTTAGTGACCAATCAAACCAGCATGTCAGCGCCTTCAAACGACCTTGATCGTCTTGATCGCAAAATTCTCACCGTACTCCAACAAGATGGCCGTATCGCCACCGTTGAATTGGCAGACCGCGTCGGTTTGTCTCCAACCGCAACAACTGAGCGGGTCAAGCGCCTCACGCGGGACGGGTTTATCGTTGGTTACGGGGCAAAGCTTGATCCGGTAAAGCTGGGCCTGTCTCTGTTGGTGTTCATCGAGCTCACGTTAGACCGCACCACGTCCGATGTCTTCGAAAAATTTGATGCGGCTGTACGGCGCGCTCCGGAGGTTCTTGAGTGTCATTTGGTCGCAGGCGGGTTTGATTATCTCATCAAGACGCGCGTGCCGGATATGGCGCATTATCGGCGTTTCTTGGGTGAGGTTTTGCTGACCCTCCCGGGCGTGCGGGCAACCCATACCTATGCGGTAATGGAAGAGATCAAAACCAGCGGCGCATTGCCGCTTTAGGCTAACTTACCGCACCCCTCACTGCATCTCGGATCGATCAAGTTCTTGCATCCGCTGCTCAAAGGCGGTAGCAAACCTCCAAAATGTATTCAATTCGCGGCTATGAGGCCGGGGAGATTTTTATGACTTACGTCGTCGTCGAAAACTGTATCAAGTGCAAATATATGGATTGCGTGGAAGTTTGTCCGGTGGATTGTTTCTACGAAGGCGAAAACATGCTGGTCATTCATCCCGATGAATGCATCGATTGCGGCGTATGTGAGCCAGAGTGCCCGGCAGAGGCAATTAAGCCGGATACTGAGTCCGGCCTAGATAAATGGCTCAAGCTAAATGCTGAATACGCCAAGTCTTGGCCTAACATTACGCTCAAGCGTGAAGCGCCCGGCGATGCCAAAGAGTGGGATGGTAAACCCGGCAAGCTGGCCGCTTTGTCCCCAAATCCCGGTCAGGGTGACTGACAGCGTAAGTGCGCAAGACGGTCAAGATATTAACCAATGTTAACAACCGGCGGGTCTGCACCGGTTATTGAAGCGCTTTCCTTTGATTTTGCTCAAAATTTGTGTTATGCATCCTCTATGGTCAGACTTGACCGGCAACATCAAGATCTAAGACTTCGTTACATTTCCCGAAAGTCCGGCAATGCTCTG
>JAYVYB010000112.1:0-11543 GCA_043784625.1 Methylovirgula sp. | reverse complement strand
TCTTTTTGTTATGCTGAGCGCCCGAGCAAATTCAGACATGCGCTGAGCCTGTAGAAGGGGAGCACCAATGTCTTTTTCGCCTATCTCACGCCGTTTGTTTTTGCAATCCACCGCAGGAGCCGCCGCCGGGCTCACGCTATCGCGCCCGGCTTATGCCGCAGACCTGACTGTCGGCATCGTCTACGTCGGGCCACGCGATGATTTTGGTTGGAATCAGGCGCACGCCGTCGCCATCAAGGCGCTCAAATCTGTCGCCGGCGTGAAGGTCGTCGAAGAGGAAAACGTGCCTGAGACAGACGCATGTGCCAAGTCCATGGAATCCATGATCAACCTTGACGGTGCGGGTCTCATCCTTGCCACGTCATTTGGATATTATGCGCCCTTCATGGTTGACCTCGCCAAAAAATATCCAAAAGTTGAATTCCGTCATGCCGCGCCGCTGTGGAACAAGGATAAGGATCCTAAAAACGCAGGCAGCTACTTCGGCTATCTCAATCAGGCGCACTATGTCGATGGAGTTGCTGCCGGCCTCTCCACCAAGTCCAACAAACTTGGTTTTGTCGCTGCAAAGCCGATTTCTTCGGTCCTGAGCAATATTAATTCCTTCATGCTTGGCGCAAAGTCCGTCAACAAGGACGCCACAGTGCAGGTGATTTTCACCGGAGATTGGTCGTTGCCGGTGCGTGAAGCTGAGGCGACAAACGCGCTGGTTGATGCTGGCTGCGATGTCATCACCTGCCATGTGGACGGGCCGAAAGTGGTGGTTGAAACTGCCGAAAAGCGCGGTGCAAAATCCTGCGGCCACAATGCAAGCCAAGCCCCGCTGGCACCAAAGGGCTTCATTACCGGAGCAGAATACAAGTGGGAAACCATTTACAAGGGCTTCGCCTCCGCTCTGGGCAAGGGTGCCACACTGAGCAACTTCACTTCGGGCGGTTACGAAGGCGACATGGTGCAAAACACTGCCTTTGGCGCGGGCGCAACGGAACCTGCAATCAAAGCCGCAACAGCAGCCATTGCCGATCTCAAAGCTAAAAAGCCGATCTATGCCGGTCCCTTAAAAGACAACAAAGGCAAGGTCGTGATCGATAAGACCTATGACAATCTCGATCCATTCCTCGATAAAATGGACTATCTGCTCGAAGGCGTCGTCGGCTCTATAACCTGAGGGCTGACCATGGTTTCGAACGCCCCGGCCATCACCCCATCGCAAGCGACCGCGTCAAAGGACACGGCAGCGCGCTCATGGGCGAGATCGCTGCGGGTAAATTCGGAATATCTGGCGATTCCGCTGCTGGCTCTTCTGGCAGCGTCGTTGCTCTTTTCCGTCTTTCTGTTGCTTGTCGGCAAATCCCCTGTCGATTTCGTCAGCTACGTTTGGCAGGGCGGCTTCGGCAGTGCTTTTTCGTTTCAGAATTCGCTACAGCGCTCCGCTCCGCTCATCCTCACCGCCCTTGCCGTGGCGATGCCCGCGCGCATAGGTTTGACCATGATCGGCGGCGAAGGTGCGCTGGTTATGGGTGGCTTTGCCTGCGCCGCATTGGCCATTCCGTTGGTCGGCGTTTGGCCGCCATGGCTTGTTCTGATTGTGATGGCAATCGCCGCCATGGCAGTCGGCGCGCTCTGGGTGGGATTTGCCGGATACCTGCGTTATGCCCACGGCGTCAACGAAACCATCTCTTCGCTGCTGCTGACCTATGTCGGCATCGCCTTCATGAACTTCTTTGTAGAGGGCATGCTGCGCGATGCGGCCAACCCCAACAAACCCTCCACCAAGCAAATTGGTGAGGCTTATATGGTCGGAAAAATCCCCGGCACCGAGGTGCATTGGGGCTTCGTTGCCGGCATTGTACTTTCGGTTCTGCTCTACATTCTCATGGAACGTACAACATTCGGATTTGCCGCACGCGTCACCGGCGGCAACATGCGCGCCGCGCTGATGCAAGGCCTGCCCGTTTCGCGCCTGATCATCATCTGCTGCATGATCGCGGGCGGATGCGCAGGGCTGGCCGGATATTATGAAGTTGCCGCCATTCAGGGCCGGGCCAACGCATCCTTGGCAGCCGGTTACGGCTTCACCGGCATCCTCGTTTCGTTTTTGGCGCGGCACAATCCGCTTGTAATTGTCCCGGTCGCCATCCTATTCGGCGGGCTGATCGCCGCGGGCGGGCTCATCCAGCGCCGGATGGGCATGCCGGATGCCACGGTTTTGGTATTGCAAGGGCTGATCTTCGTTGTCCTGCTGGCCTCCGAGACGCTTTACGGGCGCTTCGCATTTTTCAAAGATAAAATGCCGGAGGCGCGCACGTGAATGACGCCCTCGCAACGGTTCTGATCGCTATGCTTGGCGGCGCAATCCGTGTCTCCACGCCGTTCATGTTTGTCGCTTTGGGAGAATGCCTCACCGAAAAATCCGGTCGCATCAATCTCGGCTTGGAAGGCACGCTGGTGCTGGGCGCGATGTCGGCCTATGCCGCTTCTTTTCACACCGGTTCGCCTTGGCTCGGAGTATTGGCCGCAGGGTTGGCGGGTTCGGTACTGGGTGCCATGCATGGCCTGATCTGCAAACTGCCGAAGGTCAACGATGTGGCCGTCGGTATCGCCATGATGCTGTTTGGTACCGGGCTCGCGTTTTTTTTCGGCAAACCTTACATCCAGCCGCAGGCTCCGCGCCTGCCCTCGCTTCCGTTGGGGCAATATCTCGACAGCCCGGGATTGAAGAGCGCGCTTGACATCAATCCCTTGTTTTTTGTCGGGATCATCTTGGCCATCGTGCTGAACTGGACTTTTAAAAACACGCGCTGGGGATTGGTCATCCGCACCGTTGGCGACAGCGCCGCCGCCGCGCGCGCCATGGGCATATCGGTTGATTGGGTGCGGTTTCTCACAACGGCAACCGGCGGGTTTCTGGCTGGTGTCGGTGGCGCGTTTCTCTCCTTGTCATATCCGGGCTCCTGGAATCAGGGGCTCTCTTCCGGGCAAGGGCTCATGGCCGTCGCGCTGGTAATTTTCGCGCGCTGGAACCCTGTTCGCTGCGTTTTAGCGGCCCTTTTGTTCGGAGGTGCCGGTGCCATCGGGCCGTCTTTGCAGGCTATTGGCATCACCCAGGGCTATTATTTCTTCAATTCTGCCCCGTATATCCTGACGCTCATCATCATGGTTGCAACGTCAAGCGCCAAGAGATCGCTCACCGATATGCCGGGCGAACTGGGAGTTTCACGCTGATGGAAGGCCCGGGTATGTTGGCAAAACCGATATCCATTTCAACAAAACGGTTGATTTGACCCATGCCGCACCTTGCCGCCGATCCCTATGCATGGCCGTGGAATGGTGATTGGAGCGTACAAAACACCGCGCTCATCATCATTGACATGCAAACGGACTTTTGCGGCCATGGCGGCTATGTCGACAAAATGGGGTATGATCTGACGCTGACACGCGCACCGATTGCGCCCATCCAAAATGTACTCTCGGCGATGCGCTCCAAAGGCTATTGCATCATCCACACCCGCGAAGGCCATCGCCCTGATCTTTCCGACCTGCCGCCGAACAAACGCTGGCGCTCACGCCAGATGGGCGCGGGCATTGGTGATGTCGGTCCGTGTGGCAAAATCCTCATCCGCGGCGAGCCGGGATGGAACATAATTGACGAATTACTCCCCCTGCCTGACGAAATCATCATTGATAAACCGGGCAAAGGATCTTTCTACGCAACCGATCTTGAGCTCATCCTGCGCACGCGCGGCATTGCCAATCTTATCCTCACCGGCATCACCACAGATGTTTGCGTCCACACCACCATGCGGGATGCCAACGACCGTGGTTTTGAGTGCCTTTTACTGGAAGATTGTTGCGCCGCCACCGACCTTGGCAATCATCTCGCCGCTCTCAAAATGATAAAGATGCAGGGCGGTGTCTTTGGTGCCGTGGGCACGTCCGCCGCCTTGCTTGAGGCGCTGCCATGAACGCTGTTCCCCTGCGCCAAAGCTTCGTGCACAGAATTTCGACGGCAGCACCCGATGACGTGTCCGGGTTAAACGCGTTGATCGGCTCCGGTGCGATTGAGCCCGAAAACATCGTCAGCATAATGGGCAAAACCGAAGGCAACGGCTGCGTCAATGATTTTACCCGCGGCTTTGCCAGCGCCGCGTTGAAGGCTTGCTTGTTGCAATTCTTGCCGCCGTCAAAGCTGCACGACATTTCGATCATCATGTCAGGCGGCACCGAAGGCGCACTGGCACCCCATATTCTTGTTTTTGAAGTGCGCACGGTTTCTGCCACGCAAGAAGCGCACGCTCTTGCCATCGGCACCTCCACCACGCAGCCCCTCCCTTTTGACGAGCTTGGCCGCGTTGGCCAAGCGGCATTGGTCGCCGAAGGTGTGCGTGCGGCAATGCAAAATGCTGGAATCACCAAGGCCGCTGATGTCCATTTTGTGCAGATCAAATGCCCGCTGCTCACTCTCGAACGTATCGAGCAATCGGAAGCCGCCGGCAAAAAGACCGCCACGCGCGACACGCTGAAATCCATGGGCCTCTCCCGCGCCGCATCGTCGTTGGGGGTCGCTTTGGCGCTTGAAGAGCTTGATCAAACACAGATCTGCGATGCCATGATCGGCTCGGATTTTACAGTGTTTTCTGCAAAAGCATCAGCATCGGCTGGCGTTGAGCTTTTGGGCCACGAAATTCTGGTCATCGGCAATGCGCCCGGTTGGTGCGGGCCTCTGCGAAGCAACCATTGCGTGATGAGAGACGCCATTGATATCGCGCCGGTGCGCTCAGCGCTGGAGGCCCTGGGAATTCCAGATCGAGCAAGTTGTGTCGCGCTGCTGGCCAAAGCCGAGGCCAGCTCGAACGGCCAGTTACGCGGCTTCCGGCACACCATGCTCAATGACTCTGATATTTCATCGACGCGCCATGCCCGCGCCTTTGTTGCCGGTGCTTTGGCGGGTTTGGTTGGACACGCCGAAATTTATGTCTCCGGAGGGGCGGAACATCAGGGCCCGGATGGCGGCGGCCCCGTTTGCATCATCGCCTCGAAAAATACTCCGGCGAAAAACACAAAAGGCGCAACACCCGCGAGGAGTGGAACATGACCGCAAATCCCGACATGCGCGCACCAACGCCAGTTCAGCGCGCACCACGTCTTGAAACCGTCGGCATGTCGAAGATATTTGGCACGCTCCGCGCACTCGACGATGTATCTATAACAGTCCCCGCAGGGTCCTTTCATGCGCTTCTGGGCGAAAACGGTGCCGGAAAATCCACGCTCGTCAAATGTATAATGGGGTTCTATGAGCCGGACCACGGGCAGCTTCTGCTGGATGGACAACAGGTGCGGGTGCGAAACCCGCGCGACGCACAGGCTTTGGGCGTCGGCATGGTCTATCAGCACTTTACACTTGTGCCTGCGCTCACCGCCGCTGAAAACCTTGTTGCCAGCCGCGCAGATGCGCCTGCAGTGATCGATTGGAAAAAGGAGCGGCGCGACCTTGCCAATTTCCTCGACACCATGCCTTTCAAAGTGCCACTCGACCGGCAGGTGTCTTCTATGGCGGCTGGCGAAAAGCAAAAGCTCGAAATTCTCAAGCTGCTTTACCTCAACCAGCGCTTTTTGATTTTGGATGAGCCGACCTCGGTGCTGACGCCGGGCGAAGCGGACGAAATTTTGGGTCTGCTGCGCGAAATGGCCCATCGAGGGGAAATCACCGTGATGATGATCACCCATAAATTCCGCGAGGTTGAAACCTTTTGCGATCATGTCAGCGTGTTGCGGCGCGGCAAACTGGTCGGCAGCGGCACTGTCGGCATCATGAGCCGCACTGAAATGGCCTCGGCGATGATCGGAGAAACCGTCGTTCGTCAAGGCGTGGTGCGGGCAGAACCGCTAAAGCGCGGCACAGTGCTCGAACTTGCCGGACTTTCCGCGCAAGGCGACACCGGTAAAAATGCCGTGGAC
Organism: Methylovirgula sp.; assembly: GCA_043784625.1. Lineage (GTDB taxonomy): Bacteria > Pseudomonadota > Alphaproteobacteria > Rhizobiales > Beijerinckiaceae > JANXSV01. Next base: position 5,585 of record JAYVYB010000112.1, on the reverse strand, counting down.
TGTGTCAATCTCAAAATCCGTTCGGGGGAGATCGTCGGAATTGCGGGCGTTTCCGGCAATGGCCAGAGCGAACTGGTGGAGACGCTCGCAGGCCAGCGGCCGATTTTCCAAGGCCAGATTTTGGTCAACAACGAAAACTTCGAGCCTGTTCGTGACGATTTTGACCGCTTCAAAATATTCGGGCTTCCGGAGGAGCCGCTTAAAAATGCGACCGTCGCCACGATGTCCGTTGCCGAGAACATGGCCTTCCGCAATTTTGACAAAGCGCCCATAGCCAAGCTCGGCTGGTGGCTGGCGCGCAAGCCAATGCGTGACAGCGCGCTGGATCTGATTGCCCGCTACAATGTGAAAACACCGACGCCGGAAACAGCCATCGGCAATCTTTCCGGCGGCAATGTCCAGCGCGCCGTGTTGGCGCGGGAACTTTCGGCCGATGTCGACGTCTTGATCGCGGCAAATCCCTGTTTCGGGCTCGACTTTGCGTCTGTCGCCGAAATTCGTGGCCAGATTATGGATCAGCGCAACAGCGGCGCAGCCGTGCTGCTCGTCTCGGAAGATTTGGATGAGATCTTTGAACTGTCGGACCGCATCGCCGTTATGTCTGAGGGAAAGATCGCGTATCTGATTGAGGCGTCACAAACCGACCGGGCCACCATCGGCAGCTATATGGCCGGGCATTAACACGTTTTGGAACAAGGGTTTTGTCGTGATCGAAATTATCGCTGAGCCATTTTCGTTCAAGCTGGACCCGGCGCATGTCGCGCTGGTGGTTATTGATATGCAGCGCGATTTTCTCGAAAGCGGCGGATTCGGGGAATCATTGGGCAATGACCTCACCCCCGTGCAGGAGATTATCCCGACTGTCGCCGCGTTGCTGGAGCTGTTTCGGTCACACCACCTGCCGATCATCCATACCCGCGAAACCCATTTGTCCGATCTATCGGATTGCCCTCCGGCCAAACGCGAACGCGGTAATCCGTCGCTCCGCATCGGTGATGTTGGGCCCATGGGCCGCATATTGATCCGCGGCGAGCCAGGCAGCGCCATAGTGGACGCTTGCGCGGCACGGCCGGGCGAAATCGTGATTGATAAGCCGGGCAAGGGGATGTTCTATGCCACAGGCATCCACGAAACCCTAAAAGCAATGCACATATCTCAGCTTGTCTTTGCCGGTGTCACCACAGAGGTTTGCGTGCAGACATCAATGCGCGAAGCCAACGACCGGGGCTATGAGTGCCTGCTTGTTGAGGACGCGACAGCGAGCTATTTTCCGCGCTTCAAAGCTGCCACGCTGGACATGATCCGCGCGCAGGGTGGTATCGTCGGCTGGACGACGCCACTCACCAATTTAACAGCCGCTTTGGAGGCTATTCCGGCATGACCGATACTGAAAATGAAAAAATGCTTGATGCTATGCTGCCTGTGCTGGGCATCACTTTGCCGCCAGCTTCAAATTTAAACTCCGCGCGGTCTCAGGTGCTTCTCCACATTGGCATCGCGCGTGAGCATGCGGCCAGGCTCTTTGCCTCTCCCATCCCGGACCATCTCGAGCCTGCGCCGGTCTTCACTCCGTCAGAGCCGCCTCATGAGTGAAAATCCTGCCGATCTCACAGCTTCCGAACTTGTGGCCGCATTTAAAGCCGGAACCTTCAGCGCGCACGAAATTGCCCGTGCCTCACTTGCGCGCATTGCGGAGAGAGACCCGCGTCTGGGCGCTTTTACGGACATCCTTACTGAGCGCGCCCTGAAAACAGCGCAAAAGATTGATGAAAAACGCCTGCGCAAGCAACCGCTTGGAGCTTTGGCAGGTGTGCCTTTTGCTGTGAAAAATCTATATGATATCCAAGGACTTCCGACACGGGCGGGCTCAAAAATAAACCGCGATATGCCGCCGGCAACCCAAGACGCTGCACTGTTGGCGCGGCTGGAGGCTGAGGATGCCATTTTGATCGGCGGCCTCAACATGGGCGAATATGCCTACGATTTCACCGGGGAGAACGCGCACGACGGCCCCTCGCGTAATCCCCACGCCATCGCTCACATGGCAGGCGGTTCCTCTGGCGGCTCAGGCGCGGCTGTTGCCTCGGGCATGGTGCCCTTGGCATTGGGCTCAGACACCAATGGTTCCATCCGCGTGCCGTCCTCGTTTTGCGGGCTGTTCGGGCTCAAACCAACCTATGGCCGATTGTCTCGCGCCGGAACATTTCCCTTTGTTGCCAGCTTTGACCACCTCGGCCCCTTTGCCCGCAGCGTTGGCGATCTGGCACTGGCCTATGACGCCATGCAAGGCGCGGACCCTGACGACCCGGCGCAGGCGCATGTTGCAACCCAGATGACCACACCCTCGTTGCACCAGCCCATTTTCGAACTGCGAATGGCGACGCTGGGGGGTTATTTCCATCAACTGGCGTCCGACAGCGCCCGGCAGGCTGTCGCACGCGTCGCGGCAGCGCTGAACGTCACGGCGCAAGTTGAATTTCCGCAGGCGGCGCGTGCCCGCTCAGCAGGATATTTGATCACCATGACAGAGGGTGCGGCGCTGCATCTTGAGCGGTTGCAGACCCGCCGCGACGATTTTGATCCCGACGTTTCAAACCGGCTGATTGCCGGCGCGATGCTGCCCGCAGCCTGGACTGTTCAGGCCCAAAAGTTTCGCGGCTGGTTTCGGTCGCAGGTCGCCAAAATTTTTGAAAACCACGACATTCTCCTCGCGCCCGCCACGCCTTATCGTGCGCCGCTCATCGGCCAGAAAACCATCGTCGTTGATGGCGAGGAGCAGTTGGTGCGTCCTAATATCGGCATATTCACGCAGCCGATTTCGTTTATTGGCCTTCCGGTCGTCACGGTACCCATCTGGACGCCCGGCATCACACTGCCGATTGGCGTTCAGATTATTGGTGCCCCTTGGTGCGAGGATAAAGTGCTCAGGGTGGCAGAAGCTTTGCAAAGGCAAGGTGTCTGCCATGCACCGATTGCACCCTTTACCGCGAGCATCCCGGCAAAATGATTATCAATGATCCACAAACACTTGAACAGGTCGAAGCTGCATTTTCCGCCTATGAAGCGGCCCTCATTGGCAATGATGTTGCAGCTTTGGACGGCTTTTTTTTCGACAATGACCTTGCGCTCCGCTATGGCATTGCGGAAAATCTCTATGGATTTGCAGCCATCCGCGCCTTCCGCGCCGCGCGGTCACCCGCAGGATTGGCGCGAACATTGGAAAAAACCCGGATCACCACCTACGGGAAAGATTTTGCTGTGGCGGCCACGTTGTTCCGGCGCGCATCGTCTCCGGGTAAAATTGGCCGCCAGATGCAATCTTGGGCCCGCTTTGACGTCGGCTGGCGCATAGTGGCAGCCCATGTCAGCGTGATTGATGATCCTGAAGGGAAAGTTTCACCATGAGCCCGCCGCTCCCCGTCATCGATCTGGCCGGTTTGGAAACCGGCGATCCTAAGCGCCTCGCTGCAATCGCAGCTGAAATTGGTGCCGCCTGCCGTCAGGTAGGTTTTTTCTATGTGATCAATCACGGCATTTCGCCGGACATGCTTGCCGCTGTCTTCGCGCAATCGCACGCTTTTTTCGCTCTGCCAATCGGGCAGAAGCGCGCGATTGCACTCGAGAAAGTCGGAGGTAATCGCGGCTATTCCGGCCTGCTACACGAGGCGCTAGACGCAACCCGCGGTGCCGATTTCAAAGAGGCGTTCAATACCGGGCTGGAGCTTGCCGCAAACGATCCTGAATTGCTCGCTGGCGTGCCGTTTCGGAGTTTGAATGCCTGGCCGGACATTGCGGGCTTTCGTGAGACCCTCATCAGCTATTTTGAATCTTGTGCGGATTTGGCGCGGGCGTTGCATCGCGCTTTTGCCGTGGACCTTGGGCTTGTGCCCGACTTTTTCCATGACAAGCTCAATCGTCCGATGGCCACGCTGCGGCTTTTGCATTACCCGGTCGCTGACAAAACCGCGCCTTCGGACCAGCTGGGTGCTGGCGAACACACGGATTATGGCAACATTACCTTGCTCGCCACCGACTCTGTCGGCGGCTTGGAAGTCAAAACGCGTGATGGCACGTGGATTCCCGCCCCTGTGCTTCAGGGAGCTTTCATCGTCAACATCGGCGATTGCTTGATGCGCTGGACCAATGACATTTATGTTTCAACGCCGCACCGGGTGGTCAATCGCTCCGGCAAGGAGCGCTATTCAGTGGCGTTTTTCTTTGATCCCAACCCGGAAGCGGTTGTTACCGCAATCCCGACCTGTATTCCTGAAGGTCAAAAGCCGCGTTATGCCGCAATTTCCGCCGCTGATTATTTGGCCATGCGGCTTAACGCCAGCCATATCAAGCTGAAATCATGACTGAAACACTCTATGGCTGGCACCTCTCCCGCGGTCAAAACGTGCGCCTCGACATTCAGGACGGGCTTATCTCGCAGATCAGCGAGACTGCAGCGCCCGCAGGACAGCGCAGCTTGCTGATGCCCGGCCTGATCAATGCGCATGATCACGCAAGGCCGCTTTCACCCACATCTTTTGGCGGGGCGGGCAAGCCTCTTGAAAGCTGGCTGCTGCGCCTCATGGTCATACCGGGTGCCGATCCCTATCTTGCCGCCGTTGCTGCTTTTGGCCGGGCGGCACGGTCCGGATGCGTTTCAATCATGGCGCATTACACCCGCTGGCAAGGCGGCGCGCCCAGCGTGGACGAGGCTTTGGCTGTTGCCAGAGCGGCGCGGGACATTGGCGTAAGGGTTACATTTTCACCGGCGCTGCGCGATCAAAACCCGTTGATTTACGGGCAGTCGGATAAAATCCTCGACGCTCTGCCGCCTGCCGCGCGGCAGGAAATTGAAAGTGTGATATCGCGCCCGCCCATACCCGCAGCCGATCAGATCGCCATGATCAATGCCTGCGCTCAAGCCGCTGAAGGACCATTGTTCACGGTTCAATATGGGTTGGCCGGTGTTCAATGGTGTTCAGATGCGCTGTTGCGCGGCGTTGCGGAAGCCTCAGCGCGCAGCGGCAGACGAGTGCATATGCACCTTCTCGAGACACAATACCAACGCGCCTACGCCGACATCAGGTGCCCGTCCGGAGTTTTGCCGTTTCTGAACGACATCGGCCTGCTTTCGCCGCGACTGTCTTTGGCACATTGCGTTTACGCGCACCCCGATGAACTCAGCCTGATTGCGCGCTCTGGCGCCACCATCGTTACCAATGCCAGTTCCAATTTGCACCTTCGCTCCGGAATTGCGCCGATGGCCAAGGCTTTCCAGTGTGGTTGCCACGTCGCAACCGGCATCGACGCTTCCGCATTCGACGAGGATGATGATGCCCTGCGCGAACTGCGCCTCGGCCATTTTCTTCATGGCGGCTGGGGATATGACGAGATCGTTTCGCGCGCCGATTATCTCAGCAAAACAGTCGCGGCGGGGCGCAATGCCAATGGCGTTATCGGCGACGGAACCTTGGAACCGGGCCAACCGGCGGATTTGATTGTGCTTGACCTCGACAGGCTGGACCGCGACTCGCTGATGCCGGTCGATCCGCTTGATTATCTGTTTGCGCGGGCCAATGCTGCGTATGTCA
>JAYVYB010000111.1:0-46916 GCA_043784625.1 Methylovirgula sp. | reverse complement strand
TGCGGGAGCCTTGCCAAGCCATGTTGAAGACCGGCTGATCGCCAAAGACCCGGGCGGCAGCGCCGCTAAGGCGCGGGCGATGGCGCTGGCGGCCATACGTGAGACCTTTGAAGAAACCGGCCTGATGATTGGCACCAAGGATTATGGTGCGCCGCCACGGTCACCCGCTGGCGCTTGGGCTGAATTTGCGGCACACGGGGTTTTTCCGTCATTAGAAGGGTTCCACTTCATTGCCCGCGCAATTACCCCGCCGCGCATGTCAAAGCGATTCGATGCGCGGTTTTTTTGTGTGGATTCAGAGTGGATTGCGCATCGCGTTGAGGGCAAAACCGGGCCGGAGGCGGAGCTGACCGAGCTGGTGTGGATTCCGCTGGCCGAGACGGCCCAGCTGGATTTGGCTGAGATCACCCGGACGATTTTGAGCGAGCTGCAAACGCGCATTGCGGGGCGGATGGCGCCCTATATTCCGGTGCCGCTGCTATGCGAGAAAAACCGTAAGTGGCAGCGGGTGGAGCTTTAGGCGATATGCGAGGTTCCAATAGATAGTTTACGAGGCAATCTATTACGTAATTGAGCGAAATACCCTCAAAAAAGATCTACTCTTTAGAAAAAGTTTGGTGTGTTCGTGTTGAGCTTGCTGAACGGGATAATGAGCGGGTCCGCATAAGCGGTAAGTAAGGCTGTCGGCCTGCAATATGGCGCGTATGACCATGTTGCTTTCGAGAGTGGTTCCGGAACACAATTCTTTAAGCCACAAAAATGCTCTGTTTCGGAAGGGCATGGCGATGTTGTTGTGATGCCCGCAAAGGCGATCACTTTTCGATTACGCGCAATGAGACAATTTGGCGTTGGGTTCGTTTGAGCTTCCGCTTTGCACCCAAAAGCTGACATTGGTCAGGCTAAATATTTTTGAGGCCCGACTAGATCAAGTCCGCTTTTGGTGACCATTCGACTGTATCGTGATCTGGATGTTGTTTGCAGCTCAACCGGATCTTTTCAAATCTTTCGGGCGTATCGCCAACTCCATTGTCACCTTCGCCGCTGATTGAACCAGGAAGAGATAGCACCTCAACCAACCATGGTTCTCGTGATTCAAGCCCATACTGAAATTCTGGTTTCATTTCAGAGTGCCGATCAAGTGATCCAATCGAAACCGCAATTCGTGGTTGGGAGACAAACTTGTAAGCAATGGGTGTTCCGCAGTCGCGACAGAAGCCTCGCAGGGCATCGTCAGAACTCTTAAAGTAAGTGATTTTACCTCGGGTCAGCCTGAAGTGAGCAATATTAACATCTGCAAATGCGCCGAAAAAATTTCCAAATTGCTTTTGGCACATTCGGCAATGGCATATGCAAGGATTCTGCGGTTTCGAAGATAGCGCATAACGAACTGCACCGCATTGGCAGCCGCCAGCCCACTGTTCTAACATGCACTTACTCCGCTCGAAATTGTCTCACAGAAAAGATTTCATGTTATCTGACTCCAGCTATGGCATGTCTGCGGCCTCGTCGATAGCTATTGGTTTGATTTGATCTTGTATTGTGATTTTCTCTGTTGCCCAGTTGCCACTGCGTTGCCGTGCACGCTGGACCGAGACGCAATGGGACAATGTGTGGCCACGTACAGCAGATTTCTCCTTCGACTTAGACAATACAGCGGTTCTGGTTAGTGCCGACGGCAACATGGCGACGGTGATCACTCCTTGGACGAGTACGGGCTTTCATGCGGACGGAAGCAGTTTCGATTGCCCTGGACGGGCAACTCTTATTCTCGCTCGTCAGGCCGACGGACGCTGGCTCGGTATTCATTCTCACATGTCTCTACAGCGCGGGGTGTCGCAGGACAGCCATGCGAAACGGCCAGTCAAGGCCCGCTAGTTTGATTGCCCACCGGCAAAGACTGACAGGTTCGACCGCTTCTGCCCTTCACGTCAATTTTGATGCTGCAACTTCTTGTCTGCTATTGAAGCAAAAGCAGTTTTCGCCATGCCGCGTTGGGTGCCACTGCTTCGCGCTTCAGACTTCCCCACTACCAAAAATTCTGTTCGCCACGATTTGGGCGATCCGAGAACTTCACACCCGTGAGGAACCTGTGATATAAGTGATTGGGTGTAGGGCATCGCGTGCGGATTATTCAACAGATAGGACAAATCCAAACCGCTGGTGGAACCGGGGTTTCACCATTTGTTTTTCTTGACATTGGCGCGACAATCCGTATTTTGCGGCCACGTCATCGAGTGGCTTATGCCGCGTATAAAGGATTCTTAAAATGGCAAAAGCCGCCAATATCAAAATCAAGCTGCTGTCGACCGCCGACACAGGTTTTTTCTATGTTGCAAAGAAGAACGCTCGCACCAAGACCGAGAAGTTCACTTTCACCAAGTATGACCCGGTTGTGCGCAAGCATGTTGAGTTTAAGGAAACCAAAATCAAGTAATCTTGGTTTTATGGTTTTGACTGATTGAAGGCTCCTACGTGGAGCCTTTTTTCGTTTGGGGATCTAGTGGCTTGTTTTGGCATCGGCGGGCGCAGGCCAGAGTTGCGTGTTAGGCAAGATGCTTTTCGAGGATGGCCGGATCAAGTCCGGCAATGACGGCCTGGAGCGCGTGTTGATGCGCCTCGGGGGTTGCATCAACAAACCTCGCCCTATCCTCCAAAGCCATTGTCGTTAATCCAGCGCCGTTCAAAGTCCCAGGCGTGGCCTTCCCAGAAGATGCCGTTTGAGGACGATTCTGTGGAGAAGCCGAGCAGGCTGATATCGAAAGCGCCGTTGCTGTTTGCGGCGCGCGTGGCGCGGTTTTTTAAGCGTAAATGATGAAACAGCGCCAATGTCCAAAATCCGGTGGAGGGCCCGGCGCTGTGCGGATAGTGGGCGATGTCGGGCGTGGGGTAGGGCGCGTCGATCAATTCATCGATATTGGTGGTCAGAGTTTCGGCTTGGGCTTGTGGAAACGGCTGATCATTGGCCGGAAAGGCATCGGTAAAGAGGGTGAACTGTCGGCTCTCCAGCGCCTGCATACGGGCGCGGCGCGGCGGGGCCAGCGGCAGCCCGTGGTGCTTTTGCGGCGCCACGCCAAACCGAAACACGGTAAGGTGTTGGCAGGGCAAGGCGGAAAGCTGTTCAAAGTGGGTCATGGTGTTGAATTGCACCACCAGATCGCTGCTTGAAATATCAAGTTCAGCAAGGTTTGCGGGGGCTATATTTGGATTATTCGCCACCAGAATCACTCTGGAAATCTTGGTTTCAAGCTTGTGCAAAAGTGCGCCCGGGAGCAGATTTTTGGGCGCAGCGGTGTTGGACTTCATTCAATTGGCCTTGGGTGGATGCAACGTGGTGCGAGCCGTAGCTTGTTTAGGCTACGGCTTTACGACGGAAGAGTGTGTTTATGGTCTTATCAGCTTGCCACCCGCCTCAAATACGGGCTGCAGCAGGAGCGGCTTAGTTGTCCGTTTTGGCTTGCCGCTTAATCGCTGGTTTTTTGACCACTGGCTTTTTCTTGGCGGCCTTGGTGGTTTTGGCGGCGGCTTTTGCCTTGGCGGTGGCTTTGGGCTTTTTCACTTCCGGCGCATAGCCGCCCTTGTCCTCGATCAGCGCCAGCGCTTCAGACAGAGTGATATCGTCCGGTGCACGGTCCTTTGGCACATTGACGTAGGTTTTGCCCACGGCAATATAAGGCCCGTAACGTCCGTCGCGCACGGTGACAGCGCCGCCTAACGGGTGCTCACCCAACAGGCGGCCATCGGCGGCTGTCGGTTCACCCTTGGCCTTGGCATTGACCAGCGCAATGGCATCGGACAGGGCAAAGCTGCTCTTGTCGACGCCCTTTGGCAAGGTGGCGTTAATCTTGTTCCATGCCACATAAGCGCCGTAGCGCCCGTCGCGCAGAGTGATTGCGCCGCCGTCCGGATGATCGCCGAGCTTGGTGCCCGAGGAGGATGCGCCGCCGCCAAAGCGGGAAGAAGGCGCGCCGCTCTCTTTGGCAACGATGAGATCGATGGCGCGATTTGCGCCGATTTCGAGCACATCGTCATCCTTGCCAAGGTTTGCATAGAGCTTGCCGTGTTGGAGGTAGGGACCATAGCGGCCCAGCGCGGCCATGATCGGCTCGCCGGAGGTGGGATGTTTGGCCACCTCACGCGGCAGGCCCAGCAGCGCGATGGCCTTTTCAAGGGTTACCATGGCCGGAGTCATGCCTTTGGGCAGCGATGAGCGCTTGGGCTTGTCGGTTTCGCCCTGCTGGATATACGGCCCAAAACGCCCGTCGCGCAGGCTGATTTCTTCGCCGGTGACAGGGTCTTGCCCCAGCACTTTCTGGCCCGGCTTTTCGCCTTCAACGGCGTTGGCGCTGTCATCGGCGCTGGCTGAAAACTGGCGGGTGAACTTACATTCAGGGTAATTCGAGCAGCCGATGAAAGCGCCGAATTTGCCGAGTTTCAGCGATAATTGTCCCGCGCCGCAGGTGGGGCAAAGGCGAGGGTCGCCGCCATCGGCCTTGGCCGGAAAAATATGCGGGCCGAGCAAATCATTGAGGTTATCAAGCACTTGCGTGGTGCGCAGCTCTTTGGTTTCACCAATCGCGGCGTTAAATTGCAGCCAGAATTCGGTGAGAACCGCCTTCCAGTCCAATTCGCCATTGGAGATTTTATCGAGCTTTTCTTCCAGATCGGCGGTGAAGTCATATTCGACGTAACGCTTGAAAAAGCTTTCTAAAAACGCCGTAACCAGGCGGCCCTTGTCTTCGGGCACGAGGCGCTTTTTATCTACCTTGACGTATTCGCGCTCTTTGAGCACAGCGATGGTGCTGGCATAGGTGGACGGCCGGCCAATGCCGAGCTCTTCCATGCGTTTGATGAGGGCCGCTTCCGAATAGCGCGGTGGCGGCTCGGTGAAATGCTGGTCAATTTCGATCTTGTCTTTGGAAACCGGATCGCGGACGCTCATTGGCGGCAGGCGGCCATTTTCCTCGTCATCCTCGTCGTCTTTGCCTTCTTGATAGAGGGCCAAGAAGCCGTCAAAGCGCACAACCTGGCCGGTAGCACGGAGATCCAACTCACGAGAGCCAGCCTCGGCGGCGATTTCGACCGTGGTGCGCTCAAGCAAGGCGCTTTCCATCTGGCTGGCCAGAGTGCGGGTCCAGATCAGCTCATACAACCTTGCCTGATCGGCATCCATGTAGCGCTTGACGTTTTTGGGCAGGCGGCTGAGGTCGGTCGGGCGGATGGCCTCGTGCGCCTCTTGCGCATTTTTGGCTTTGGCGGAATAGCGGCGCGGCACGTCCGGCACATATTTCGGGCCGAATTCATTACCGATGACCTTGCGGGCCGAAGTAATGGCTTCGGGGGCCATATCGACACCATCGGTTCGCATATAGGTGATGAGACCGATGGTTTCGCCGCCAAGATCAACGCCTTCATAGAGCTTTTGCGCCACACGCATGGTGTGGGCGGGGGCAAAACCGAGTTTGCGCGAGGCTTCCTGCTGCAACGTGGAGGTGGTGAACGGCGCATAGGGGTGGCGCTTTGCCGGTTTGGCCTCGACTGAGCGGATGGTGTATTTGGCGGCATCGAGCGCGGTGCGAAAGGCTTTGGCTTCAGCCTCTGAGCCAACATCAAGGCGGGTGATCTTTTTGCCATCAGCACCCACAAGGCGGGCGGCGAACGCAGCGCCGTCTTTGGTTTTAAGCTGGGCAACAATCGACCAATATTCGCGCTTGATGAATTTTTCGATTTCCAATTCGCGGTCTGACAAGACGCGCAGAGCAACCGATTGCACACGCCCTGCGGAGCGCGCGCCCGGCAATTTGCGCCACAGCACGGGAGAGAGATTGAAGCCGACCAGATAGTCCAGCGCGCGGCGGGCAAGGTACGCGTCCACCAAGGGTTGGTCAATTTGACGCGGGTTTTTCATCGCGTCTGTGATGGCATCTTTGGTGATGGCGTTGAAAACCACGCGCGACACCGGCACATCTTTCAAGACGCGCTTGGCTTTGAGCACCTCTAAAACGTGCCAGGAAATGGCCTCGCCTTCGCGGTCCGGGTCGGTTGCCAGAATCAAGCCATCGGAGCCTTTAACGGCCTTGGCGATGTCTGACATGCGCTTGGAGGCTTTGGCATCAAGCTCCCATAACATATTGAAATCATTCTCGGTATCGACCGAGCCATCCTTGGCGGGAAGATCTCTGATGTGGCCGAAGGAGGCGAGAACTTCGTAGCCGCTGCCCAGATATTTATTGATCGTCTTGGTTTTGCCGGGCGATTCGACGATGACAACTTTCATGGAGTGTTCTTTTCTGCCATCTGATGCGGCGCATAAATCATTTGCGCGGGAAAATGGGGTAAGGGGGCGGGATTGTCAAATGGGGAGGGGGAGCGAGGTTTGTAAGGCACTTGAAAAGTATTTTCTCGAGTGTAGTCTCGTACCCATTGAACATTCGGTGGGGCCGTCATGAAATTTTGTATCTCAATATTGTCAGGGTTACTTATGGTTGGTTTTTCTCAACAGCTAATTGCTGATGATGTGAAGAGACTATCTGCTGCGGATCTTTCCGTACAAACTCACAAATGGGACGGGAAAATGGTTGAAGCGCAATTCAAGTGCTTTTATGCGGACAAGGATGAATTTAGATGTCTCGCCGGGATGGGCGATGTCAGAGTCGATTTTACCTCACTAAACCCACCAGATCTACGATCAAAGTTGGAAAACAGTTGTGATACTTTGAAAACTATAACTTCAAAGGCCTGCAAGGTTACTATCCGATTTGAATACGAGGCATTCGACACTTCTGAAACAGGGGGGCTCGGGAAAATGCACATTGTCGTTGCAAAGTCTAATTCCGGCCAAATAATTCCTTAGTTACGTTGTTTGTTACCGTTGTCCTTCGAGACGCCCTCTTTAAAGGCTTCTCATGATAGGGATTTGGTTGTCTTCCAGCGTAAAGCTTTTGGGCAGAGTCGTGCCAGAGGCAATTAGCCAGAAGAGCGTGGCGTGTTGAGGGGCGATGGCTAAAGCCATGTTCCTGTGCTTATCGCGCATTCTCGTTTGCCGCCGCCGGTTGTCCGCGCTATTTGATGCGTCATGACCTTACATCTCATCAAGCTTTGTGTTGGCGCAGAGTCGATTGCGGACCTTGAGCGCTATCGCGAGGAGCGGATTGCCGCGCATAAGCGGCTTGGCCTCGCAGTGGAGAGCCTGCACACTACCCGGATGATGCCGACACGCGCCAAGGAGCTGCTTGATGGCGGCTCTTTATATTGGATCATCAAAGGGCAGGTGGCTGCGCGGCAACGCCTGACGGCCATCCGCCAATTTACCGGCGAGGATGGCATCAAACGCTGCGATCTGGTGATGGACACCAAGATTGTGCATGTTCGGCCACGGCCGTTCCGCCCGTTTCAGGGCTGGCGCTATCTGAGCGAAAAGGATGCGCCGCCGGATATGGGCGCTATCGCCGACACTGGCGACATGCCGGAGGCCTTGCGGCGGGAGCTGGCAGGGCTGGGGTTGTTGTAATTGCCGCCACCTATCCCTCCATCACAAGCGGGAGCGGGGAAGAGCAGAGCTACATCACCAAATGAATTGTGGTGCGTCCGTCCGGAGATTTGCATTGCAAGCTAACGCTAACTTTTGGCATCAGGCTGAGTTCCAGGGCGCGGCGGGCGGCCTTGAGTTCGGCGCGCTGTTCAAAATAAAGGCGCAGCAAGCGGGCAGGGGCGGCGAGCTCATCCAGCCGGGTGGTTACGGTGCCAAGGTTGAAGCGGCGCGAAACATTGCGCGGGGCCTGGCGGGGGAGGCCGATTGAGTCTGTCAAAAACGACATTGTAGCTCTCCCTCGGCTCAATTTTTGGTGGGGAAGCAAGCGAAGCCGGACTGCTTCAGGCGCTTGCAGGCATTTGTGGCCTCATCAGCTTCCAATCCGGCAAAACGGGCGCGGTAAAGCGTGACATCGCCCTTCTGAACTTTTTCGGTGAAAGGCGAGGCGCTGGCCAAAGTGCCTTTGCTTTCGGATTTGGCGCGGGTGAGCAGGGCGTTGGCTTTGTTGACATCGTCAGCCGCGCCGATCTGGATCATCCAGCCGGTGTGGGCGGGAGCAGGCGTTTCTGCCGCTGCGGGCGTAACACTGGTGGTGTTTTTAGCGGCCTCTTTCAGTGCTCCGGCTTTCAGGCGCGGCGCGACGGAGGCGGTGGGTGTTTCATCCTGAGCATAGGCCAGCGCAATTTTGGCCGGCGGCCTCAGCTCGTTGGATTTGTCGCTGTTTTTGGCCTGTGCCGAAGCGGCATTGGCAACACCGGCAGGACCTTGAACCCAACGCATGGCAGGCTGGGGCGGCGCTGCGGCGGCCACTTGTGCCACCAGCGGACGCGCCTTGGTGGAGCCATCAAGCGGAACAGGCTTTGCGGGCGCGGACGGCTTGGTGTCATCCAGCGCAACAGCTTTAGGCGTGGCGGATAGCACGGCGGGGCGAGCCTTTGGCATGTCTGGAGCGGCTTGCGCAGCAACCAAAGCCAGAGGTTTACCGGAGGCTGGGTTGGCAGAAGCTATATTGGCAACCGGCTTGATTTGCGCTGTGTCGGCTCCGTCTTCCTCTTCATTATCCGCAAGGACTTCCGGCTTCAGGTTTGGCTTGCCAACGGGCTTTGGCGCTGGTGTTGCGTCAATCGGCTGAATTTTGATCGGATCGGCAGAGGCAATTTTAATAGCCTCGCCTGAGGGCTTATCGCCGATGGCGGCCACGGTGCGGCGGGTTGCGCCAGCATCGATGTTATCTTCAATCAGGCCGGTCATAATCACGTCGCGTTCACGGCCGGTGCGGCCACCCAAAACCGACGCGACGAGTGCGTGGCCATCGCGCTTAACCGAAGTGAGCAGGTTAAAGCCCGAGGCATTGGTAAAGCCGGTTTTGATACCGTCCACGCCCTCGACTCGGCCGAGCAACTTATTGTGGTTCAGGATGGTGTTGCCGGCATAGTCAAAGTGATGGGTTGAGAAGTAGCGGTAATATTTGGGGAAGCGATCCTGAATAGCGCGGCCCAGAATTGTGAGGTCGCGCGCAGTGGTCACTTGATCCTGATTTGGCAGGCCGGAGGCGTTTTGATAGGTGGTTTTGGACATGCCAAGCTGGTGGGCCTTGCGGGTCATTGCTGCGGCAAAGGTTTCCTCGTCGCCGCCGATGTTTTCGGCGATGGCGACGGCCACGTCATTGGCGGAGCGGGTGACGATGGCTTTGATGGCATCTTCCACGCCGATAGTTTCACCCACTTCGAGGCCCAGCTTCGAAGGTTGCTGAGATGCGGCGTGAGCGGAAATTTTCAGCTCGCTTTCCATGGTAAGCTTGCCGCGCTCCAACTGTTCAAACAGCAGATAAAGCGTCATCACTTTGGTCAACGAGGCGGGGTGGCGCAGCTCATTTTCATTGCGGGCGTAGAGAACTTTGCCTGAGTTGGCATCGACGACCATTGCGGCGTAGGGCGGCTGATAGGCCCCGGCGTGATGGCGGAAATGGCGATAGCGCGCTTCGGCAGGGGTGGAGATGGCTGTTACAGCAATACCGAAACAGGTCAACAGGGCGGCATAGCGCCCACGCAACACGGAACTCGTCATACGCAGTCCTCAACTCACACTTGCCAACACACTCTGATCAGGCCGCTACACTGATGTGGCCTGAACAACACATTGAGCCAAGATATGGGATTGAGGTTACCGCGCCGTTAAAGCTGCAGCAGTTTGTGACAATTTTATTCAATTTGACCGCGTGTAAATCAATCCGGAAGATTTATGTTGCGGTGCACAAATTTGCTTGACAGGCATGGTGCGGTGCACATATAAGCAGTAGCAAGGGACGGCCAACGAGCTGGCTCGCACCCAATCAGCCACTTTTGTATGTGGCATTACCGAAAGGATCATCCCATGTTCAAGACATTTGAAGACGTTCAGAAGTTCAGCAAAGACCAGATCGAAGCTTCCACCAAGGCTGCAAGCGCAGTTGGCGAAGGCGTAAAGGCTTTGGCTTCGGAAGTAACTGCTTTCTCCAAGAAGTCTTTTGAAGACATGTCCGCGACTGGTGAAGCTTTGCGCGCCGCCAAGACCATGGAAGCCGCTGTGAAGATTCAGCAGGACTATGCCAAGGCTGCTTACGAAGCTTTTGTTGCTCAGGCAACAAAGTTCACCGATCACTACACATCGATTGCCAAGGAAGCTTTCAAGCCTGTTGAAGGTTTTGTTGCTAAGGCTCAGGAAGTTTCGAAGGCTGCTTAATCAGCGCTTTTTAAACCAGTAGCGCCGCTCTGATAAAGAGTGGTCTTTAAGGGTCCAGCTCATTGAGCTGGGCCTTTTTGTTTGAAGTGCGGCGCAAAGATAGAAAGGCCGAACTCCTCGGAGAGGATTTCAAGTGCGCGCTGCCCCGCCAGCGAACTGCCTTGCTGATCTAGCGGCGGAGACCAAACGGCGATGCTCATTTTGCCCGGCGCAATGGCCAGAATGCCGCCGCCGACGCCGCTTTTTGCGGGAAGGCCAACCCGGAAGGCAAAATCGCCCGCCGACTCGTACATGCCTGCCACCGAAAGCAACGCGTTTATACGATTGGTGGTTGTGGACTCTATTAGGCGGCGACCGAGATGGTCGCGGCCATCATTGGCGAAAATCAACCCCGCAGTTGCCAAATCTGTTGTGGTCATGGCGATGGCGCATTGTTGGCAGTAAACGTCGAGCAACGCGTTGACGTCGCCTTTAATGGTTCCGTAGTCTCTCAACAAATGGGCGATGGCGGCATTTTTATTGCAATTGGCGCGTTCGCTTTCGCTCACCGTTGAGTCGATGTCGATGTCTTGATTGTTGCCAATGTCGCGGACAAAACGAAGCAGGCCGAACAGCGCATGCGCCATACGCTCCATCAGTGCATCGGTGACAGCCAATGCGCCGGCATTGACAAAGGGATTGAACGGCTTGCCGTTTTGACTTTCCAGCCATGCCAATGAATTAAAACTGAAATGGGTGGAACCGCGGCCAATGAGCGCCCAGGCTTCTTCACCCGCGACCCGCAACAGCAGCGTGAGTGCAAAAAGCTTGGAAATGCTCTGAATGGAAAACGGCATCCGGCTATCGCCAAGCTCATAGCGCTGGCCGTGGGCTGTAGCGATGGAAAGGCCGAAATTATAGGGTTCGACCTTGGCCAGTTGCGGGATGTAGCTTGCAACCTTGCCGGTCTTCCACAGGGGAACCGCTTCGCATTTAATCCGGCTAAATGCAGAATCTATTTGACGTTTCGTGAACATTGCGCGCCGCTCCGGGCCAAATAGACTTGCGCACTGTTAGCGGTAAAATGAGAAAAAACACAAGGAATTTTGTCGAAATCAGGATTTCGGCGGTGAAAAATGATCATTTTGCGGATTATTCGGCCAAAAATCGTAATTTTTGATCGAATTTCCGTAAAGCACTCGTTTTGAAAAACGACGCAACGCTTAAAAACGCGGTAACAGACTGCCGACAAAATCTGCGGATTTGGACAGCGCGCCGCCAATGGCGGTTGCGGCTGTTTCAGTGCCCGGCACAGTGTAAACAATCCGTTTGAACAAAGACGGCTTGGCCGGAAGAGGGATGGCCGCCGAGAGTGTTTCCGGCGCGGCCGCTTCCGGGGCATAATACAAAGCTGGAATAGCCGCTTCAGCTGGGTTGGCGACCGGCAGGCTGCGCTTTAACTTGGCTTCGACCGTTTTTGGTTTGGCAAAGTCCGGGCGAGTCTGCGCCACCGGCACCAGAGTGAGCGGCTGCAAAACCAGCGGCACAGCAGGCAAGGCTACCAAATCCGCTTCCGGCTTTAGCGGGAATAGTTTGGCCAAGGCCATTTGCTCAAACTGTGCGGCGCGCTGCATATCCTCTGCCGTGGGGGCATTGATCTGCGCAGCAGGGGCGTTGAGCTGACTAACAACCGCCGGGATTTGCACCGAAACTTTATTCTGATGCGCAGGCAGCGAATTCCACACCAGATTTGCCAAAACGCTGGCGACAACGGCGATGCCGATGTCCCGGCCCAAGCGGGCAGCGGCGCTGCGCACCCGACGCGGGCTTTGCGGAGTCCAATCAATGGCCGAATTGCGAATAACTGAAGTCATTTTGGACACTTAGGCTGGTGTGAAAGTTGTGATTAAAGAAATGGCGTTGGGTTAAGGCGAAACTGTGGCCGGATTCTTGCAAGACTATGATCTTTGACAGAGCGGGGGCGAAGATTGCCAAGAAATGACTTTGTTGACGTTGCCCTCTGGCAAAACCGGCATAAGCTTCATAGATTAGTGGAGCAGGCGAAGCTGATTTGCTTCACCGAAACATTTCGAAGGCGTCTGGAAAACATGTGCGCGGATATCGTAACAAAAATGAACCCAACCGGAGCAGCGGATACGCCGAAGCGGGGTAATCCGGATAACGGAACAGGCGTCGGCCTGATTACAAGACCTGTGGAGAAGGTCAAAAAGCCAAACCTCTACCGGGTTTTGCTTTTGAACGATGATTACACGCCGATGGAATTCGTCATCCTGGTTTTGCAGCGCTTCTTCAACAAGACCATGGAAGAAGCCACCACCATCATGCTGCACGTCCACAATAATAATGTGGGCGAGTGCGGCGTTTATACGTTTGAAGTCGCAGAGACCAAAGTGACGCAGGTTATGGATTATGCCCGTAAGAAGCAGCATCCTTTGCAGTGTGTCATGGAAAAAAAGTGAAGGATTGAAGATGCCAAGTTTTTCCCGCCCGCTCGAACAATCTCTGCACCGCGCACTGGCCACGGCCAATGAGCGTCATCACGAATTTGCAACCCTCGAGCACTTGCTGCTGGCGCTGCTTGAAGATCAGGATGCAATCGCGGTTATGCGCGCATGCACCGTTGATCTTGACCAACTGCGCAAGAGCCTTGTCGATTATATCGACAACGAACTGACCAACCTGATTGTGGATGGCGAAGCCGATGCCAAGCCAACCGCAGGATTTCAGCGCGTGATTCAGCGCGCGGTCATCCATGTCCAGAGTTCCGGCCGTGAAGATGTGACCGGAGCCAACGTGCTGGTTGCGATTTTTGCCGAGCGCGAAAGTCATGCGGCTTACTTCCTGCAAGAGCAGGATATGACCCGCTTTGACGCGGTGAACTATATTTCTCATGGCATTGCCAAGCGGCCGGGCCTTTCGGAGCCACAGGGCTCACGCGGAAATGGCGATGAGCCGGAGAACCGCGAGCAGGGCAAGGCCGAGGCCGGCGAAACCAAGAAAAAAGAGTCCGCGCTTGAGGCCTATTGCGTCAACCTCAATAAAAAGGCCAAGGACGGCAAAATTGACCCGCTGATTGGCCGTACCTCTGAGGTTAACCGCACGATTCAGATTTTGTGCCGGCGCGCGAAAAACAACCCGCTTTATGTGGGTGATCCGGGTGTGGGCAAGACCGCGATTGCTGAAGGATTGGCGCGCAAAATAAACGAAGGTGAAGTGCCGGAAGTTTTGGCGAAAGCGACGGTTTTTTCGCTGGATATGGGCGCGCTGTTGGCAGGCACCCGTTATCGCGGTGACTTCGAAGAGCGCCTGAAGCAGGTGATGAAGGAAATTGAGCAGCATAAAAACGCAATTTTGTTCATTGATGAAATCCATACCGTCATTGGTGCCGGGGCAACCTCCGGCGGCTCCATGGACGCGTCAAATTTGCTCAAACCGGCTTTGGCGCAGGGGACTTTGCGCTGCATCGGCTCCACCACCTACAAGGAATATCGTCAGTATTTTGAGAAGGACAGGGCGCTGGTTCGGCGGTTCCAGAAAATTGACGTCAATGAGCCATCAGTTCCGGACGCGATCGCCATTTTGACCGGATTGAAGCCGTATTTTGAAGAGTTTCATAAGGTTAAATACACGCCAGACGCCATCAAGGGCGCTGTGGAACTTTCTGCACGCTACATTCACGATCGTAAATTGCCAGATAAGGCAATTGACGTGATTGATGAGACCGGTGCCAGCCAAATGCTGTTGCCGGAAGACAAGCGCAAAAAGACCATCGGCATTACCGAGATTGAGCAGACCATTGCAACAATGGCGCGGATTCCGGCAAAGACAGTTTCAAAAGATGATGTTGAGGTGCTGCAGCATCTTGATGAGACCTTGAAGCGGGTGGTCTATGGTCAGGACACGGCTGTTGCGGCTCTCACGTCAGCGATCAAGCTGGCGCGGGCGGGTTTGCGCGACGGCGAGAAGCCAATCGGGTCTTATTTGTTTTCGGGACCTACCGGCGTGGGCAAGACGGAAGCGGCGCGGCAATTGGCGAAAAGCCTTGGTGTGGAGCTCATCCGCTTTGATATGTCGGAATATATGGAGCGGCATACGGTCTCGCGGCTGATTGGCGCGCCTCCCGGCTATGTCGGGTTTGATCAGGGCGGGTTGTTAACCGACGCAGTGGATCAACACCCGCACTGCGTGTTGTTGCTGGATGAAATAGAGAAGGCTCATCCGGATTTGTTCAATATCTTGTTGCAGATCATGGATCACGGCAAGCTAACAGACAATTCCGGCAAGCAGGTTGATTTCCGTAACACCATCCTGATCATGACGACCAATGCGGGCGCCGCGGACATGGCGCGCGAAAGCATCGGCTTCACCGCCGGGAAGCGCATGGGCGATGATGTTGAGGCGATCAACAAACTGTTTGCGCCGGAGTTCCGCAACCGCCTTGACGCGATTGTGCCGTTTGGACGCCTGCCTGAGAGCGTTATCTCGAAGGTTGTCGACAAATTCATCATGCAATTGGAAGCGCAGCTGGCCGACCGCAATGTCACCAT
This sequence comes from Methylovirgula sp., assembly GCA_043784625.1. Classification (GTDB taxonomy): domain Bacteria; phylum Pseudomonadota; class Alphaproteobacteria; order Rhizobiales; family Beijerinckiaceae; genus JANXSV01. The sequence continues at coordinate 32,120 of JAYVYB010000111.1, read as the reverse complement.
TGAGCTCTCCGACGACGCGCGGCAGTGGCTGGTTAAAAATGGTTATGACGAAGCTATGGGTGCGCGGCCAATGGCCCGTGTTATCCAGAGCACAATCAAGACGCCGCTGGCCGATGAAGTGTTGTTTGGCCGCCTGAAAAATGGTGGTGCGGTGCGCGTCGTGGTGACAGAGGACGATAAGGGCGAGAAGAAGCTGTCGTTCGTTTACCCGGAAGGGCCGACTTTGCCACGGCCGGAACGTGACATCATGGAAGCGGGAAAAAACCGCGAAGGCAAAAAGCCTGTGGCCAAAAAGCCCGCTGCGAAAAAGGCGGGTTCTACGAAAGATGCCGGTGATGCCAAGAGCTCCGATCCTGCAAAAGTAAACTAGGTGGCGCAAAACGCGCTTGACCAAAGCTCATTAGACGTTGCCCCGGTTGGAATATTCCGCCGGGGCATTTTTGATGCAATGACCGGCCCGGCCTATTTTGTTGCCGTGGCTCTGGCGGGAATTGGCGGGCTGGCACGCGATGTCGGGCACCCTGTTGGCGCGGCGGTGCTTTCCACCCTGCTTATTTGGGCCGGACCGGCGCAGATCATTTTTTACGGATTGCTTGCGGCCAAAGCTACGCCCGCAGCCATAGCCTTGGCGGTTTGTCTGTCCTCCATCCGGTTTATGCCGATGTGCGTGTCGCTCTTGCCGCTTTTGCGCACGGACAGGACCCTATTTGCGACGCAGCTGCTGGCATCACACTTTGTCTCAGTGACGGTGTGGGCGGAGTGTATGCGGAGAGTGCCGCTGATGCCGCGTGAAATCCGCATGGCTTATTTTCTGGGGTTTTCGACGGCCTGCATTTTGACATCGGCGCTGTTTACGGCGGGCGGCTATTATTTGCTGAGCGCGGTGCCGCCGATATTTGGCGCGGCGCTGCTATTTGTCTCGCCGATGTATTTTTTATTGGCGGTGATGAAGGGCGCGCGCGGCGCGCTTGATTGGCTGGGTCTTGGCTTGGGATTTGTGCTGACCGCGCCCGCTGTGGCGTTCATCGGCGGCGGTCTGGATTTGCTGGTTGTGGGATTGGCAGGCGGGAGCTTGGCATATGTCGGTCAAAAGTGGCTGGCGCGCCGATGACTCTCTACGGGTTTGATCTTTCGGCAGCGCTCGCGCCCTATATTTTGCTGGTGATTTTCGGGTTTTTGCCAAGCGAGTTCTGGCGATTTGTCTCGGTTTTTCTGGTTCAAGGTCTCGACGAGAAATCCGAGATTCTGATCTGGGTGCGGGCGGTGGCGACAGCGCTCCTAGCTGGGATTGTCGCCAAGATATTGCTGCATCCGTCCGGCGCGTTGCAAATCGTTCCGCTTTTCGGGCGAGCCGGAGCGCTGGGCTTGGCCATTTTGGTGTTTTTCATTACGAAAAGGGGTGTTATTCCGGCGGTATTGGCCGGAGAAGCGGCTTTGATATTTTTGGGCTGGTGGTTTGCTTAGGGTTTTGGCAGCCCGCTAAAGCGCAGCCTTAATCAGATCCGCCTGTTGTTTTAACAGCGTCACATCGGCCATGCCGCTCGCGCCATGCGCGCCCAGCGGAACTCCGTTAAAGCGCGGCATGATGTGGAAATGGCTGTGGAACACAGTTTGCCCGCCTGCGCCTTCATTGAATTGCGAGATGGTGATTCCATCGGCGTTAAATGCCTGATGTGCGGCTTTGGCGATGATTTGCACGCGCAAGATCAATGCGGCCAGATCGGCGGGGGCTATATCCAGAATGTTGCGCGAGGGCGCTTTTGGAATGACAAGTATATGCCCGCTCACCTGCGGAAAAACATCCATGATCGCGAGCGTTGCGTCATCTTCGAATACTTTCACGCTTGGCATTTCGCCGCGCAGTATTTTTGCAAAGATATTGCTGTGGTCGTAGTTCATAAAAAAAACCCCGGTGATTTCCCACCGAGGTTTGGCAATGTTGCGTGCTTTCGTCAAGCGCGGAGAGAGGAGCTTACTTGATCAACTTACTTGATCAGCTTACTTGCCCTCATCTTCCATCATTGGGCCGCCATGCCCGCCTTTGCCGTGATGGCCGCCATCACGACCACCCATTGCGCCGCCATGGCGCATTTCATTGAAGGTTTTCTTCTGCGCGTCGGTGAGGCTGGTGTAAAACGCTTCCATCTTAGGCTGAACGGCTTTCATACCATTCAAGCGGATTTCAGCCGCTTTAATGCCAAACGCCATGCGGGCGGGGACATTGGTGAAGTCCGGCTTTGGATCGGCACAGAGAGCGGTTTTCGCAGCGGCGCGGCTGTCAGCCATGGTTTTCTGCAAGTCTGCCAAAGCGGGTTTCTGTGCGTCGGTTAGGGTCAGCTTTGAGGTGAGATGCTCAGCCATTTTGCTGCCATCCATCTTTGGCGCGTCGGCGGAACACATGCGCGCATACATTTTTTCTCCGCCCATCGGGCCACCCATGCCGCGCTCGCCATGATTGCGGGCCACAGCGGCGGTTGCGCCGATAGCAGCCAGAACCACGCCGGATAAAATGATTTTCGAATAGGTTTTCATCAGAAACTCCATAATTTTAAGCAGATCACATCTGCGATGGAGCTAAAATGAGGGTTACAGCAGCTGTAATCAACTTAAGCTTTTGTCATTCATTATACATGTCACGTTCAGCCTGCGAGCCGGTTTCGGGTTGGAGGTGGCGCTTAAACGGGGTGTGTTCGCCCAGAATCGTGGCAATTTCGGCCACTTCGCGGCGTTCATGCTCCAGATAATCGGCTACGGCGCGCTTGAGGCCGGGATCGGCAATATCGTGAGCAGAGTAAGTGATTACAGGTTTGTAACCTCGAGCCAGTTTATGTTCGCCCTGAGCGCCAGCCTCGACGCGGGACAGGCCGCGCGCAATGGCAAAATCGATGGCTTGATAATAACACAGCTCAAAATGCAAAAACGGGTGATGTTCAATCGCGCCCCAATTGCGGCCGTAAAGCGCATCCCGACCTATGAAATTGATGGCACCGGCAATGTAGCGGCCATTACGCTTGGCCATGACCAACAGAATGCGCTGCGGCATCGTGGTGCCGATTTCACTGAAAAACTGGCGTGTGAGATAGGGCTGGCCCCATTTGCGCGCGCCGGTGTCCATATAAAATTGGTAAAATGCATCCCAGTGCTGCTCTTTGATTGCATCTCCGGTGAGCTGTTCGATCGTGATGTCGTTACTGACAGCGTCCTTGCGCTCCCGGCGGATATTTTTGCGCTTTTTGGAGGAAAGCGCGGCGAGAAAATCCTCAAACGAGGTGTAACCTTCATTGAAAAAATGAAATTGCTGATCGTTACGCGGCAAAAAGCCTGCTGCCGTCAGCCGTTCCGCAGCAGTCTTTTCCAGAAATGTGAGATGCAGCGAGGAGGCTTTGACGGAGGCGCGCAGCGCACGCAAACCCGAGATGAGCTGCTGCTCCGCCTCCGGAGTGCGCGCCAGCAGGCGGCGGCCTGTGGCGGGGGTGAAGGGAACAGAGACCTGGATTTTAGGATAATAGCGCCCGCCCGCGCGCTCATAGGCCTGCGCCCAACCATGATCGAAAACATATTCGCCCTGCGAATTGGTTTTCACATAGGACGGGGCGGCAGCTTGCAGGGTGGCATTATCGTCCTCGATCAGAACATAGGCGGGCGTCCAGCCCGTGCCTTTGCCGACAGAACCGGACGCTTCGAGCGCGGACAAAAAGGCGTGTGTGATAAACGGATTGAAACGCTCGCCTTGAGAAAATGATTCAAGTGCTTGTGACGTTGAGTCAGGGAGCGGCCGCAAGCCGTTGAAATCGGATTCGATTTGCGGATTGGCGCAAGCATCCCACGCCGCCGGGTTAACGTCCGTGATGGTTCTGGCAATCCGGATTTTAAAGCTCACGGCATAAAGCCTTCAAACACCATTTGGCTGGCGTATTGATTTGCGGTTTCGCGCTGCGCGGGAGTTCTAACTGTCCATGTCATGACTGGAAGAGATAGGGCGTGGCGATATAGATTTGTAGCGGCGTTGGGCAAATCTCGCACCCACCACGACAGAAAGTCGGGCTGCGTTTCGGCATAGTGCGTGAAGCTGATCAGATCTCGCTTTTGCTGTGCGCCAAGAAAAGCCCATTCCGGATCATCATAGGTGCTTTCGCCGATAAAGCCGAGCGGGCGGGGGCAGCGAAGCGCCCGCAACGCCTTGAGCATATCCGGATCAAAGCTCTTGAACGCCAGAGGGCCGCTGTAGTTGAAAGTGATGTCGTGAACGCGGGCAGCAATTTGCGTGTTGCAGTCAAACTTACTTTTGATTTCGCAGATGAGCGGCACCTGACCGTTTAGCTCTTTCAAAAACCGGGTAAGGGTTGGAATGCTGTCACTGGAACCGCGAAGAATTGCGGCCCCTAATGCTTGAGCTGTGGTTTGACCGACGCGGCCGGACTGAGCGGTGACGCGGTCCAGAGTGTCATCATGAAACACGAAAACCTCGCCGTCAGACGAAAGCTGAACGTCACATTCAATGGCAAATCCGTGCAGAACTGCGGCTTGGGCGGCGGAAATGGAATTTTCGATGATTCCGTTGGATTTGCTGTGAAGCCCACGATGGGCAATCGGACGTGCGGTGAGCCAATCCGGCGCGTTTGGGGCGATGCGGCTCATTATTTGATCTCGAAGAGCGCTTCAACTTCGACGCAGCAATTGAGAGGCAGGCTGGGGACCCCAACAGCGGCGCGTGCGTGGCGGCCCTTGTCGCCCAATACCTCCACCATAAAATCTGATGCGCCATTGATGACGGCTGGAATGGCGATGAAGTCTGGTGTGCAACTGACAAAACCGCCAAGCCGAACCACGCGCTCGATATTGTCTAAACTGCCGAGCGCCGCCTTAGCCTGAGCCAACAAGTTGATTGCGCATAGCCGCGCGGCGGCATGGGCATCAGCGGGAGAAACGCTCGCGCCAAGATGGCCTAAGTGTACGGCGGCGATTTTGCCATCCGCGCCAAAAGCGATCTGTCCGGAGACGACCAGCAGATTGCCGGTGCGAACATAGCCGACATAATTTGCGACCGGGGCGGCGGGGGTGGGCAGCGTGATTCCCAAGGCTTCGAGTTTTTCGGTGATGGACATTACATTCTCCGTTATGACAAGTTTGCGGGCAAAGGCCGCAGGCGTCAAACGCAATTTCGCCACTTTGCTGCGGCGATTGTGCTAGCGTAACTGAAATTGGAGAGAGGCGCATGACTCGTTTTGGACTTGGTGTTGCAGGCTTAAGCGCCGCGTTGTCGGTTTTGGCTTCAAATGCACAGGCGCAAAGCGCCACTGCGGCGCTTATCCCACATCGTGCGGTGTATGAATTGAGCATGGTTTCTGCCAACGGGACACGGGCACCCTCAGCAGCGCGCGGAATGATTGCCTATGATTTTGCCGGCTCTCACTGTGATGGCTACACCACGACTTTTCGTCAGATGATGGAGCTTGCGCCAAGCGAGGGCCCGATTCATGTCACTGATATGCGCTCGACCACCTTTGAGGATGGTGAGTTCAAAAGCTTTCGGTTCAAAGTAAAAACGCTGAATGACGGACAGCCCTCGGACGATGTTGACGGCAACGCCAATCGCGCGGCGGACGGGGCGATTTCTATCCGCCTGTCCAGACCGAAATTGACTAAGATCGATTTTTCGACCGGGATTTTGTTTCCGACCGAGCATATGGAACATATGATTCGTGCGGCAAAAGCAGGTGAGACGACGATAAGCCGCCAAGTTTATGACGGTTCGGACACCGGCCAGAAGCTGTATGATACGCTGACAGTTATTGGCAAAGAGACCAAAGCCGAGCCACCGGAAGCCCCGGCGCAAAATGCCGCGCTGCACGATATTCCACGTTGGCCGGTGACGGTTTCATATTTTGAAGCTGGCAAGGAAAACGCAAAACCGTCTTATGTTTTGTCTTTTGATTTGTATGAAAACGGCGTTTCGCGCAATCTGAAGCTCGACTATGGCGATTTCGTTCTCAAGGGCGAGCTGACCAGCTTTGAAACCAAGGGTGGCGCGGCCGATTGTAAAAAATAGGTTGGATGCGGCTTTTACGCCGCATCATTCATCACGCAATTGCGGCCTTCGGCCTTGGCGCGGTAAAGCGCCCGATCGGCGCGTTTGAGGATGGCGTCTGAGACCAGTTCCTTATCGCGCTCGGCGAGGCCGATGGAAACCGTGACGCGAATCGAGCGCATACCGTCATTGATTGCGAAGGTATCAGCTGCAATGGCCTCGCGGATGCGCTCCGCTACCTTTATTGCCGCGTGTGCAGGCGTGTCAGGCATAGCAATTACGAACTCTTCGCCGCCCATTCTGCAGAGCAAGTCAGCGCCGCGCACCATAGCTTTAACGCGGGCTGCAAAAGTCTTGAGTACATCGTCACCGGCATCATGCCCATAGGTATCATTGACGCTTTTAAAGTGGTCAATGTCCAATACGAGCAGCGAAAGCGGTTTGTTGCGTCCGGCGGCTTGTTCCATCAACGCTGCCAGATGAACATCCATAAAGCGGCGGTTGTGCAGGCCGGTGAGCTGGTCATAAACTGCCATCTCGATGGAGGCCTGCATGGTTTCACGCAAGCTGTCGACATAGCGTTTGCGGCGAAGCTGGGTGCGTACGCGGGCGACCAACTCATTGCGGTCAATCGGGCGCATGATGTAGTCGTTTACGCCCAAATCCAAACCGCGCATGACACGGTTGCGGTCTTCGACATCGGCGATGACCAAAGTGGGCAGCGAACGGGTGCGCTCCAATGAACGCGTTTGGCTGCAGAGACGCAGCGCATCATAATTAGACAGGCCAAGGCTGATGATCATCAGATCGTAATTGCCCTCGGCAGCGCGAATGAGGGCGTCTTGCGGCGTGGCCTCCACGTCGATCACGTGCATCGGCATAAGCGCCTTCACGATGCGCTCGGTTGACGACGGGCGATCCTCCACCAGCAGGATGCGACCGCGCAAATCCTTTTCGTTGATCACTTCGGCGATTGCATCGCGCATGCCCAGATTGGCCGACGTATCAGCACGTACGCGCAAATCGTCCACCGCCACTTTCAACCGCGCCAAGGACCGGACGCGCGCCAGCAAGGCAATTTCATCGACCGGCTTGGTCAGAAAATCGTCGGCGCCAGCTTCGAGACCCTTGACGCGGTCGGCGGGTTGATCCAGCGCGGTGACCATCACCACTGGCATGTGGGCGGTTTTCGGGTCTGTTTTCAAACGTCGGCAAACCTCGAACCCATCGATGCCGGGCATCATCACATCCAGCAGAATAATATCAACATCGCCGGCGGCACAGATGCTTAACGCTTCCAAGCCGGAGTTGGCGGTGACAACGTCATAATATTCAGCCGTGAGCCTGGCCTCCAACAACTTAACGTTGGCCTCCATGTCATCAACAACGAGAACGCGTGCACTCATAGTAACTTCTCACTTTAAAGCGTGTCACTTATCGTCGAGATAATTCCGGACAGTCTCAACAAATTTGGAAACGGAAATTGGTTTGGATAAATAAGCTTCGCATCCACCCTGACGGATTTTTTCCTCATCGCCCTTCATGGCAAATGCGGTAACGGCAATAACAGGGATGTGCTTCAATTCGTCGTCGTCTTTGAGCCACGCAGTGACCTGAAGGCCGGAAACTTCCGGGAGCTGAATGTCCATCAAAATGAGATCCGGCTTGTGCTTGCGCGCCAGCTCCACGGCCTCAACGCCATTGCGGGTTTGGATGGTGCCATAGCCATGCGCTTCAAGAAGATCATTGAAGAGTTTCATATTCAGTTCATTATCTTCAACAATTAAAACGCGTTTTACCATGGAAGCCTCTTTAGCGCCGCAAGCCAGCAACCCTCACAGCGGGCGGCTGGCTATCTGGCCATATTTAAAAACGAAGTTAACGTGCAAATGTGAACGATTCGAAAATATGACACTAGGGAATTGCTGCGATGGCACTGCACAAAACAGATAACAGTGGACAAGTTAAGGCAGGCAGGGCGCGCGAACAGGCCGAAGCGCTGGCGATAAAGGCGCTGGGGTTTTTGGCTGCTGACGAGGAGTTGCTCGGCGATTTCATGGGGCAGGCGGGCCTCTCGCCAGACTCACTGCGCGATGCTGCTAAGTCACGGAATTTCTTGAATTTTGTGATGGATTTCATCTGTTCCAGCGACACATTAATCGTGAATTTTGCCAGCGCGGAACATATTAAGCCGGAAGCCGTTATGGTGGCGCGCCATCATCTTGAAGAGCGAAGAAGCCTGGAGTCGCATGAGTAAGGATGGCGACTCGAAATTCCGGCTTGCGGGGGCGATTTGTCGCGACTGCCTTAACGAAACGTCACCTTTGGCGGGGCGATGCCAGATTTGCGGCTCGCCAAGGCTGCTGAAACACCCAGAGCGAGATGATCTGACCATTGCCCATATCGACTGTGACGCATTTTACGCCACCGTGGAAAAGCGGGATAATCCTGAATTAGCCGATAAGCCGGTGATTATCGGCGGCGGCAAGCGCGGTGTGGTTTCCACTTGCTGCTACATCGCCCGCACCTACGGCGTACGCTCCGCAATGCCGACGTTTCAGGCCAAAAAGCTGTGTCCGCAGGCGGTGTGGATTTCGCCAGACATGAAGAAATATGCCGAAGTCGGGCGGCAGGTGCGCAAAATGATGTTTGATTTGACACCTTTGGTGGAGCCGGTTTCGATTGATGAGGCATTTTTGGACTTGTCGGGTACAGAAACCCTGCACCATGCCAGCGCAGCATTGAGTTTGGCGCGCTTTGCCAAGCGCGTGGAGCGCGAGGTGGGAATTTCGGTTTCTGTGGGGCTGTCTTACTGTAAATTTCTGGCGAAAATCGCATCCGACTTTGATAAACCACGCGGATTTTCGGTTTTAGGGCGGCAGGAGGCGGTGGCGTTTTTGGCAGATAAGAGCGTCGGGCTGATCTTCGGCGTTGGAAAAGTGGCGCAGGAGCGGCTCGGCAAAGAGGGGTTCAAGGTGATCGGCGATCTGCAAAGGGCAGATGAAACGCGCTTGATGAAGCTGTTTGGCACTGAAGGACGCCGTTTGTATCGGCTGGCGCACGGGCAGGACACCCGCAAAGTGAGCGTGGAGCGCGAGACCAAGAGCGTTTCTGCGGAAACGACGTTTTTCGATGATATGTCAAACCATGCTGAACTCTTGCCTTTGGTGTTGAAACTGGCAGAGCGGGTGGCGTTTCGATTAAAAAAAGCCGAACTTTCCGGGCGCACGGTGACGCTGAAGCTGAAGGGCGCGGACTTCAAAACCCATACCCGCGCCAAAACGCTGCATGAGCCGACGCAGCTTTCAACCCGGATTTTTGCGGCCGCGCGCGAGGCGCTCACCCACGAGCCGACGAAGCCTTACCGGCTGATTGGCGTGGGGGTTTCGGATTTGCATGAGGCGAGCGCAGCGGACCGCGGCGATTTGGCTGATACGGGTCTGGCGCGGGAAAAGGCGACTGAGACCGCCGTTGATAAGCTGCGGGCGAAATTTGGAGACGGCGTGGTGGTGAAGGGCTGGGGATTTAAGGGGTGACGGGGGTGCTTAAAACTGCTCCAAGGTCGGTGTGGCGCTTGCGTTGTGTTTGCCGATAATTGAATAGAAAATCCCCTTGAATGGAAACACCCGGGCTGCGTTTGTCACAAAAAGCCCGTAAACAGCAATGGTGGTGAGCACTGCAATATTCCGTAGATTGAATTGCGGAATGCTTGGCTGGCTTACTTTTCGCGGCTGGGATGGAATAAATTTTTTTCGAAGGCCTAGGACCGGCTTTTCGATGAAATGCCAAGATAAAACAGCGAAAAAAATAGTCAAAGGCAACGATAGCGCCAGGTTAAACCACCAAATTCGCGAATCAGGGAAATAAAACGTAATAGCCTGCTGGATCGGAAATCCGTAGATATAAATGCCGTAACTGTAATCACCCCGACTGAAAAATGGCAGCGGTTTAAAATTTGTTAGGCCGATATAGGCCGAGCAATAGGGTATCAACAGAGCTGCAATGTAGAAACAGGGGCGGAGTGCAACATAGTTTTGCGCCAGAGTGATTGCCGCTACAGATACCACGACCGCGAGCACGAAAAAACTCAGTCTGTATTCTATGGTGTACCGATAGAGATAGATGATATTGCCTGAAACAAATGAGACGACCAAAGCTTTAATGGGCAGATGGACAGTGTTCCAATCAGTTTCCCAATAGTCAGCGACTATGCAGATCATTACCAATAGGACTGTTACCAGCACCATGGGCAATTTGCGTATGAAGAGGCCGCACACCATCATCGCTGCCACGAAGCAGTAACAGGCAATTTCAGGGCCGACAGTCCATAGCGCTCCGTTCACTGTTTTGATGGGATTTGTGTCAAAAACTCCCGGCAGAAAATATTTAATCGACCCGATTAAAAGTCCGAAATATTCGAAAAACTGTGAGCTGGAATAGTATTGTCCGAGCGAGAGTGTTGTGACAAATCCTCCCAAAACCACTGCGGAGAGCATAACTTCAACGAAGAGTGCAGGGAAAATGCGCAGAAATCGAAAAGTGATGAACGTCCCCGCATGGTTCGTTCTCATAGCGCTGCCCATAACTAGGAACCCGCTAAGACCAAAAAACATAGGAAGAAGTAAGGCCAGAAGTGCCAGAAGCACCGTAGGGACAGTTTTAACCCAGTCCGCTCCATAGCTTAAACCAAAACTGTGCCACGACAGAATTGAAATTGCTAATCCGATTCTCAGATGATCGAAGCCTGGCCCGATACCGTCAAATGTTTCGAGCCGTTTTCCAAAAGTCATATATCACCCATAAATCGACGCCGGTTTGGCAATGTAAACATCGAGAAGGATGCAATTGCGAGGCCAAGCCGGATTAGTTATCCGCACCCAGTGATGCAATCGAATGAGATAGCGATTGCGTCGATCAGTTTTATGACGGTGATAGAAACAAAGAGCAGCTTTGCGGCTGCGCAGTAAGCCATTTGGGTATCAATCAGACCAGTTTGCAGAGACCAAACACCGTCCAATCGGGTGCGCCTCATGCCCTCAACCGCTCCGCCATGGTCACAGCAAAATAAGTCAAAATGCCATCGGCGCCGGCGCGTTTGAAGGCCAGCAGGCTCTCTAGGATAGCCTTGTCACCATCAATCCAGCCGTTTTGGGCGGCGGCCATGATCATCGCATATTCGCCCGACACCTGATAAGCGAATGTTGGCACATTGAAGGTGTCGCGCACACGGCGCACGATATCCAAGTAAGGCATGCCGGGCTTGACCATAACCATGTCTGCGCCTTGCTCAAGGTCCAGTTCGACTTCGCGCAGGGCTTCATCGGAATTTGCCGGGTCCATTTGATAGGTGCGCTTATCACCTTTTAGCACGCCTCCCGAGCCGACTGCCTCACGGAACGGGCCATAAAAAGCCGAGGCATATTTGGCGGCATAGGCCATGATCTGCACGTTGTGGAAGCCTTCCGCGTCTAGCGCCTCGCGAATGGCACCGATACGGCCGTCCATCATGTCTGACGGGGCGATGATGTCCGCTCCGGCGCGCGCCTGGTTCAGAGCTTGGTTGACCAGCGCTTTCACCGAGGCATCGTTGATGATGTCGTCATTTTCCAACAGTCCATCGTGGCCGTGGCTGGTGTAGGGGTCGAGCGCCACATCAGTGATGACCCCCATGTTCGGCACGCTTGCCTTGAGCGCGCGGACGCATTGGCACACCAGATTTTGTGGATTTTGCGCCTCGGAGCCGGTTTCGTCTTTCAAAGCCGGGTTTGTAAAAGGAAACAGCGCAATTGCCGGAATTCCAAGGCTTGCGGCGTGCTGCGCGGCCTTGACCGCAAGGTCGATAGAAAGGCGCTCGACGCCGGGCATGGAAGCGACCTTTTCGCGCTTGTTCTCGCCCTCGATAATAAAAATCGGCCAGATTAGGTCATTCACGCTCAGGGCGTTTTCGGCAACGAGGCGGCGCGCCCAGTCAGACTTACGGTTTCGGCGGGGACGGTGGGTGAGTTGCATAGTGGCTCTTAAATTTATTTGATATGAAACGCGCGATGGGAGCGTTCCTCAGCCCCACAAACGGTGAAATGAGGATGCCGGAGCCTCGTCTAGCACATGCAGTGGCGGTTCGAAACTGCCTTATCTTGCGGGTCGCTTTGCCGCAGGGAATGTCGCTTCGTGTGCTGTTGGCGCATCATTATTTCCTATTCTCCGATGAGATGATTTTACGGGGCTTTTGAAATTTCCCGTGCATAATCACGATAAGCCGTGTCAATCGGCAGATTTGGGGAGAGACCATGAAATCCGACATTGAGATTGCACGCGCTGCCACATTGAAGCCAATTGTTGAAGTTGCCCAGAGGCTTGGCATTTCTCACGATCATTTGCAGCCCCATGGCCGGCACATTGCCAAGGTCGACGCGGCCTTTATTGGATCTCTCGCTTCGCGACCGGATGGCAAGCTTATTCTGGTGACGGCCATCAGCCCGACCCCGGCAGGGGAGGGCAAAACCACAACCACAGTGGGGCTGGGGGACGGCCTCAATCGCATCGGCAAAAAAGCCACCATCTGCCTGCGAGAGCCTTCTTTAGGCCCTTGCTTCGGGATGAAAGGCGGCGCTGCGGGGGGTGGATTTGCGCAGGTGGTGCCGATGGAGCAAATCAACCTGCATTTTACCGGTGATTTCCACGCCATCACCTCAGCGCATAATTTGCTGGCGGCGATGATCGACAACCATATTTACTGGGGCAACGCGCTCAATATTGACACGCGCCGCATTTCGTGGCGGCGGGCGCTGGACATGAATGACCGCTCTCTGCGCCAGATCGTGTCGTCATTGGGAGGTGTTTCCAACGGCTATTCGCGCGAGGACGGCTTCGATATTACGGTCGCTTCCGAGGTAATGGCGGTGTTTTGCCTGGCGCGGGACATAGCGGATTTGGAAGCGCGGCTCGCCCGCATGGTTGTGGCTTACACGCGGGATAAGAAGGCGGTAACGGCGGGAGATCTTAAAGCCGCGGGAGCGATGACGGTTCTGCTCAAGGATGCCTTGCAGCCAAACCTCGTGCAAACCCTCGAAGGAAATCCGGCTTTTGTCCATGGCGGACCATTTGCCAACATTGCGCATGGTTGCAACTCGGTTACGGCGACGCGGACAGCCCTGAAGCTCTCGGATTTTGTTGTGACCGAGGCGGGTTTTGGCGCAGATCTAGGCGCGGAAAAGTTTTTCGATATCAAGTGCCGCAAGGCCGGACTGAAGCCGGCGGCAGCGGTGATTGTGGCCACCGTGCGGGCTTTGAAAATGCACGGCGGCATGGCCAAAGACCAGCTTGGCGTTGAAAATCTCGAAGCGCTGGCCAAGGGCATTGCCAATCTGGAGCGGCATGTGGGCAACGTTCGCAAGTTCGGGGTTCCGGCGGTGGTGGCGATCAATTATTTCACGTCTGACACTGCTGCAGAGCACCGGTTTATTCAGGACTATTGCCGCGACAAACTGGGTGTGGACGCTGTGGTGTGCAGCCACTGGGCAAAAGGCTCGGAGGGCACGGCTGAATTGGCGCAAAAGGTTGTCGCGTTGACCGAAGCGCATCAGGTTGCAGATGGTTTGGGCTTTAAACCGCTGTATCCGGACGAGATGCCGCTGTGGGACAAGATGAAAACCATTGCTACCTCGATTTATGGTGCCAGCGATATTGTCGGAGACCAAACCGTGCGCAATCGCTTCAAGGAATTGCAAGCGGGCGGTTATGGCGAGCTGCCGATTTGTGTGGCCAAAACGCAGTATTCATTTTCGACAGACCCGAACTTGCGCGGCGCGCCAAGCGGCCATGTGGTGCCTGTGCGCGAAGTGCGCCTGTCCGCCGGTGCAGGGTTTATCGTCGTTATATGCGGGGAGATCATGACTATGCCCGGGCTGCCGAGGGTGCCTTCTGCAGAGCATATCCGGCTGGATTCTGAAGGGCAGATCGAGGGGCTGTTTTAAGCGCGGATAGGCAGGATTTGGCGGCTAGCGTTAAGTATGGATACCCGGACGACACAAGATAGGGTAGCACTGTCGCGTTCTGGCGAGGGTGATATTTGATGAATGACGGATTACACGCAGAAATTCTATGGCGCGTTGAGGGTGCCGCAGGGGTCATTGTGCTCAATCGCCCGGCGGCGCTGAATGCGCTGACCTTGAATATGGTGCGCCAAATAGACGTTGCACTGGATGCCTTTGAGCGCTCGCCGCAGGTGACGCGCGTGGTCGTGCGCGGAGCCGGAGAGAAGGCATTTTGCGCAGGTGGCGACATCAGGTTGCTTTATGAACAGGGCAAAGCCGGGGATCACGCCGCGCAATTGGCGTTCTGGCGCGAAGAATACATCCTGAACATGCGCATCAAGCATTTTTCCAAGCCAATCATTTCGCTCATCAATGGCATCGTCATGGGTGGCGGCGTTGGGGTTTCCCAGCACGGCACTTTTCGGGTCGCCAGCGAAAGCTATACGTTCGCGATGCCGGAAGTGGGCATCGGATTTTTCCCGGATGTTGGGGCGACATTTTTTTTGCCACGCCTGCCGGACGGGTTTGGAATGATGCTGGCGCTTACCGGCGCGCGGGTAAAGGTTGCGGATGCAGTGGCTTTTGGCTTGGTCGATGCCCATGTACCGCTGGAAAAGTTTGATGCGTTGGAGGCAAGTCTCGCCGCGGGCGAGGATGTTGCAACTGCCATAGGGGCGTTTTCGGTTCCTGTTCAGCCGGGGCTATATTATGAACATCGGGTACGGATAGCTGAATGGTTTGCGCCGGGGTTGCCTATGGCAGTGATGGCGCGCTTGAAGCGCTCCGGGTCTGACTTGGCCACAAGGCTTTTGGCGGAAATGTCGACAAAATCGGCGTTGAGTATCGCAATCGCGGGCGAGCAAATGCGTCGGGGTGCGTCGCTTGATTTTGATGAAGCGATGCGGATTGAATATCGCGTGGTATCGCGTATTTGTATGTCGCAAGATTTTTACGAAGGCGTACGCACTGTTTTGATCGAAAAAGGCGCAACCCCGCATTGGGAATTCGCCGATGTAGGTCTGGTGCCGGAAGCACGTATTGCCGCGATGTTTGCGCCACTGCCGAGCGGCGAACTGGGATGAAGTGATGAAATTGACCGGGGCCGCCAACAAACCCAAGCTGATGCCCATGGTAGCGCAGCCGCAGCCGCCGATTTCGGCAAAGGGAAACAAGAGCAAATCGGGACACAGCTCCGTGAGCTGGGGCTTCGTACTTTTGTTTTTTATGCGGCTGCTCGGTTTTTTATGGATGTTGCGCGGCGTCTTGCTTTGGCTAGGGATATTGCACGTTAGTCTGGTGGTTGCTTTTTTGGATCTAGTTGTTGTGCAGCCGATAGACCTCGAAGCTTTGCCGCTAGGAGAGGCGGCGATGGTGGTGTTTTTCGCAGTGTTTGATTTGGTGGCGGCCGTGGGTTTATGGCTGGCGGCACCGTGGGGCGGGGTGCTGTGGCTGGTGGCGGCTTTGGCGCAGATGGCGCACCTCTCGCTGCGTCCATCCAGTTTTTGGGATGGCATTTCACTCAACGGCCTGAGCTTGCTGTTGATTTTGATTTATTTCGCGCTGTCTTATCTTGCCGCGCGCGAGCGGGACATTTCAGCCGAATGAGTTACCAAAGCTACAGTGGCAGCTGGCAAAACGAGCGGCAGAGTCAATGAAGTATTGATGCGGACAATTTTAGTAAATACTTGTTTTAATTCATGTTTGATTCACTCCAATTTATAAACTTTGGATTCATTCTATTACTTAAACTGGTTTTCATTCCTCGCCTGTAATTTCAACCTCATAAGCAAACCGGACAAAGAGCCGGGTTAACTACAGGGGTTTGAATATGTCGGTAGCCGTAAAAAGTCAGTCTTTGGACACACGTAAAGATCGGGCCAATGAAGTTCGTCCGGCCTATCTGGAATCACTTTCGTTGGTCGAGCGCCTGCATCGCTGCCTCCTCGATGTGATCAAGGACGAGTTTGACCGTCGCAACGAGACGGAAATCAACTCGGTTCAGGCTTTGTTGCTTTACAACATTGGCGACAAAGAACTCTCGGCTGGCGAGCTGCGCACCCGCGGTTACTATCTGGGGTCAAACGTTTCTTACAACGTCAAGAAATTGGTTGAGATGGGCTATTTGCATCATGCCCGTTCGCGCGTTGACAAGCGTGCCGTTCGCATCAGCCTGACGCCAAAAGGGCAGGTCATTCACTCTGCGGTTTCCGATCTTTATGAAAAGCATGTGCGGACTGTTGAGCAGATCGGCGGAATTCAAACTGACGAATTCGTGGCTTTGAACCGCGCCTTGACCCGGCTTGAGCGGTTCTGGACTGACCAGATCAAGTATCGCCTTTGAACCTAGAGGTTTAGAGACTACAAAAAAGGGTCAAGCTTGCTTGGCCCTTTTTGCGTTTTCGCAGGGCAGCTATGCGTGTGGAGCTGATTTTAAAGGCGGAATGCCATAATCTTGCCCGCTTGGTCGTGCTTCCTTAACTATAAGATTTTAAGCTTACGATCAAATAAACGCGTGAAACCAGTGGGCGGGCATATTTCCGGTCAGGTTTTGAATTTGAGCGTCCGGAATTGGAGAATTAAATTGAAAATGAAACATCATGATCTGCTGCAGACTCAGGTTGGCCGCCGCGCATTGATTGCCGGTGCTGCCACCGCTTTGGTTTTTGCTGCGCTTCCAAGCGCTTTTGCTGTCGAAAATCAATCTGAGTGGCGTCAGGACTATGAGGGCACATCTGCTGTTCAACGTTCAACAACGCCGATTCTGTCTCCGCAAACAGTAGCAGCGACCGAGGCGGCAATTGCCCGTTATAGAGATTTGGCATCGCGCGGCGGTTGGCAGAGTGTGCCTGAAGGCCAATCGATGAAGATTGGCGTCAGAGGCAAGAATGTGGTTGCGCTGCGCCAGCGCCTGAGCGTGACCGGCGATCTTGATGGCAATGCCGATGCAAGTCCGGTGTTTGACTCTTACGTCGAAGCCGGGGTGAAGCGCTTTCAGGCGCGCCATGGTTTGGCCGAAACCGGTGTGGTTGGAGAACAGACCTTTGCAGCGTTAAACGTGCCTGTTGATGTGCGGACGCGCCAGCTTGAAACAAACCTTGTCCGCTTGCGTTCGTTGTCAGGCAACCTGGGTCCACGCTTTGTGACGGTGAATATTCCCGCTGCTCATGTGGAGACTGTTGAAAACGGCGTTGTGGCCACGCACCACGCGGCTGGCGTTGGCAAAATCGACCGCCAATCTCCGGTTATGAACACGCGGGCGCTTGATATCAACTTCAATCCATACTGGACTGTGCCGCCCAGCCTGATCAAGAAAGACCTGATCCCGAAGATGCAGGCCAATCCGGATTACCTGACAGAGCACAAAATCCGTATTTTTGACCCTAAAGGTCAGGAAGTTCCGCCAACTGCGATCAACTGGAATACAACACAGGCAACCGGCTATAAGTACCGGCAGGATCCAGGCGGCGACATCAACTCCTTGGGGTTTGTGCGCATCAATATCGCCAATCCCTACGGCGTTTATATGCATGATACCCCCGAAAAGGGCGTATTTGGCGATGATTTCCGCTTTGTTTCCTCGGGCTGTGTCCGTGTGCAAAACGTGCGCGATTATGTGGCTTGGTTGTTGAAAAACGAACCCGGCTGGAATCGGGATCGTGTTGATCAGGCGATGGAGTCGGGAGAGCGGCTCGACGTGAAAATTACGCAACCTGTCAATGTATATTGGGTCTACGTGACGGGTTGGGCCACGCCAGATGGTGTGATCAATTTCCGCGAGGATATTTATCAGCGTGACGGGTTTGGCGGCGCGGCGCCTGTGGCCAATAATGCGGTTTATTCGAAAAAGCCCGCTGCAAGCCCGGGTGAGGCTTTGCCGGTGAGCTCAACTGAAAAGCTGAACACCGACTTGCTGGCTCCTATGCAAGATGAATAAGGCTCCACGAATGGGGCTTGCATAGGCAATTTCTAAAGATTCAATGGCGGCCTTAAGGGTCGCCATTATTTTTGTGGCATCACATAGAAACTCCGGGCGCTCTGTCCGCTGTCATGGATTTCGACCATTTGCTCAAACGCCGCCTCAATGTCCCTCGTTGTTTGAACCGTGTTGAAGAGTGGCGTGGAGTTTCGGTTTTCGTTCAGTTTTTTCTTAAGTTGCGCAGCCTTTGTAGGATTCAGCGCAATTGCCACAGCAAGATTTTCATACTCTTCTTCTGATTGGGTAATGAGCTCTGGCATGCCGATTGATGTGAGCAGGCTGGCGGCAACGCGGCCGGCGAATGTTTTACCGAGCCGGGTCAAAACTGGAAGACCTCCCCAAAGCGCGTCGATTGCGGTTGTGTGCGCATTGTAGGGAAGGGTGTCTAAAAATAGATCCGCTGTCGCCTGACGCGCCATATGTTGACCAACCGGCATTTTAGGCGCGAACACCAGCCGGTCAGGATTTACGCCGTGCCGCTGCGCTTCCCTTCGCAAATTGGCAACCACGATGGCGCTACCTTCCAACAACCACAGAACGGAGTCATTGACGCGCTTCAGGATTCGCATCCACGTTTCAAAAACATCAGGGGTTATTTTATGATTTGCGTTGAAGCTGCAAAAAACAAACGCGGTTTCCGGCAGTTGCAGGCTTTTTCGCGACATTTTCAGGCCTGAAAACTCTCGCTTTCTGTCGTTCATCAAATAGGAATTGGGGAGATATGCGACTTTTTCACTGAAAAATTGCTGGTCATCAATCTGGATCACCGTTGGATCTGCAAGAATATAGTCGAAATAATCAGCGCACATGCTTCCCGGGTATCCGAGATAATTCACCTGTATTGGTGCGGCACGCTGCGCAAATATGCCACTGCGTTCAAACTGGGTGTAGCCCTTCAGGTCGATTGCGATGTCAACATTGAGCTTTCGCACCATGCTGGCAACGTCAATGTCAGGCAGCTTGTCAACGTCGATGAACCGGTCGAAGCTTTTAGCAAGCCGTGCGCGCAGTGGGCTTTGGTCGTCTGGCCCGAAGGCGAATGCGGAAATCTCAAAACGGCTGCGGTCATGCAGTTCAAACATTTCTGCCATAAGGTAGGCGGTGGCATGTTCGCGAAAATCGGCTGAGAAGTAACCAATATGAATTTTTGCACGCTTAGTTGCGCGCTTAGGTAGTGCCCGGGAAGATGGTGGATGTGTTTGATTAGCAATGAGTTTGGTCAGATCATAGTTTAGCCGGGACGAATGCGATAACGACAGAATTCTAAGTGCACCCATCTGAGCAGGGTTCTGCCGCATAATGGCACTGATATTTGCCGCGCTGAAATCTATGCCTTTCCAATCACAGACGGCCATTCTAGATGCTAAGATGGCACTTTGAAGCCCCTCAAATTCAGGATCAAGCTCTAAAGTCTTTTGAAAATCGGCGAGCGCGGAGGCGTGCTGTCCCAGCTGACTGCGCGCCCGCGCCCTGCCTGCAAAAGCTTGAGGCAGAGTTGCTTCCAGCGTGATTGCCCTGTCATAGTCCTCCTCTGCTGAGCCAAGTTGGTTGATCGAATAGAAGCAGTCGCCCCGCAGAACGTATCCCTCGGCGGAGTTTGGTCTGAGCGAAATATATCTATTTGCTGCTGCAAGTGCGTCACGATAGCGGCCGAGCCCGTTAAAAGCTTGCGCGCGACCTGCCTGAACCTCTGCAAAGTCGGGTTTTATGGCGATGATACGATCAAACAGCGTGAGCGCCTCCACATATTTCCCACGCGCGTTCAGGCATTCGCCGCGGCCGTTCATCGCTTCGATATAATTTGTTTTTAGGTTTAGCGCGGCATCGAAGTCGGCGAGTGCTTCGGCAATCTTAGCCTGCTTTAACAGCGTATTACCGCGGTTATAATGAGCCTCGGCCATTTCAGGGTTATATTTTATGGCTTGTGTGTAAGCTTCCAGCGCCATCGGTGTCATTTTTGACTCTTGCAGCGCCACACCTTTGTTTAGGTGGGCCTCGGCAAAATTGGGCCTTAACGCTATAGCTTTGTCGTACTCTACAAGGGCTTCGGGCAAGCGCTTCATTGCGCGCAATAACAATCCACGATTTAGATAGACCAGCGGGTTCTCGGGTTGCAGTTGTGACGCAGTGTCCAACGCTTTCAGGGCTTCATTGAACCGCCCCAAGTTGCGTAAGCAGTTGCCCCGGTTTAGGTGAGCCTCAAAATATTTGGAATTTATTTGGATAGCAGCATCAAAACGGGTCAGGCTGTCAGCAAATTGACCGAGGCTGCGCAAGGTCGTGCCCAGATTATTGTGACCTTGAAAAAAATCCGGCTTCAAAGATATGGCATGTTGAAAAGCCTTTACGGCTTCCTGACGCTGGCCGTTGCGATTAAGTAATAGTCCGAGGTTATTATGAATGTCGGGAACATTCGGATTGACCGCCAGCGCTGATTTTAAAAACTTTATTGCATTTGTGAGGTTGTTGGATTGTGAAAACACTTCTGACATGAGGCATAAAGCACCTAAATGGCGCGCATCAACAGCCAGAACAGCGTTGAAGCTTGCCTCTGCCTTGGTCAGGTTTCCAGTCTGCAAAGCCTGAAGTCCGGTTTGAAAATATGCGGCGACATTTGAGTTTGGCGGTGACATGGCAAGCACTCTGAAGCTGGCTGAAGTTGGTTAAGGATTTGATCGAGATGCATAGGTTAGGATGCTGATTTTGTGAAGACGTTTCACGCTGGGTGAGTTTATTGTCGTATTTGATCAAATATGGCGCATAATACGAAGCCAAAATGTCACATGGGTGCCTTGATGTATGGGTTTCCAGCGCGAAGGTCTCGTGCTAGGACGCGTTTCTACAAGCATTCACCGATGGCGGGTTTCGCCCGCATGCAAGTTAAGGATTTTGCTGATGACTGCCGCGCCCCGTTACGTCCAATCCAACAGCTTTTTCGCCGCCTCGCTTCATGAGGCAGACCCTGAGTTGGCCCGCACCATCGATCTGGAGCTTGGACGCCAGCGTCACGAGATTGAGCTGATTGCCTCGGAAAATATTGTGTCCCGCGCCGTGTTGGAAGCCCAAGGCTCGGTGATGACCAACAAATATGCCGAAGGCTATCCGGGCCGCCGCTATTATGGCGGGTGCCAATATGTTGATATGGCCGAAACCTTGGCAATCAGCCGCGCTTGCAAGCTATTTGGATGCACTTACGCCAATGTTCAGCCGAACTCCGGCAGCCAAGCCAACCAAGCGGTGTTTATGTCGGTTTTGAAACCCGGCGATACTTTTATGGGACTTGATCTTGCCGCTGGCGGGCACTTGACCCATGGCGCTTCGGTAAACATGTCCGGAAAGTGGTTTAATGTCGTATCTTACGGCGTGTGTGTTGCCGATCAGATGATCGACATGGATGCAGTGGAACGCCTCGCAGTTGAGCATAAGCCAAAGTTGATTATTGCCGGTGGCTCTGCTTATCCCCGGCATTGGGATTTTGCCCGTTTTCGTGCCATCGCGGACATGATTGGAGCGGTGTTTCTAGTTGATATGGCGCATTTTGCTGGTCTTGTTGCCGGCGGTGCGCACCCATCGCCATTCCCGCACGCCCATATCGCGACCACGACAACGCACAAGACCTTGCGCGGGCCACGCGGCGGCATGATCCTGACCAATGATGAAGCCTGGGCGAAAAAACTGAATTCAGCAGTGTTCCCCGGTTTGCAAGGCGGACCATTGATGCATGTGATTGCGGCAAAAGCTGTGGCTTTCGGCGAAGCATTGCGTCCGGACTTCAAGACCTATGCTGATGCGGTGGTTGCCAACGCTGCGATGCTGGCCGCAACCCTGAAAAATGCTGGTTATGACATCACCACAGGCGGCACAGACAACCATTTGATGTTGGTTGATTTGCGCTCCAAGAAACTGAACGGCAAAATTGCCGAAGCGGCGCTTGGTCGCGCGCATATCACCTGCAATAAAAACGGCGTTCCGTTTGATACCGAGAAGCCAACCATCACGTCTGGAATTCGCTTAGGCTCGCCGGCTGCAACATCGCGCGGTTTTGGTCTTGCTGAATTCAAGCTGGTGGGCGAGATGATTGTCGAGACACTTGACGGCTTGGCCAAAAATGGCGAATCGGGCAATGGTTCGGTCGAGAAAAGCGTGAAAGAAAGGGTGCATGCCCTGACGAAGCGCTTTCCAATTTATGAATAGCTCTGACCAAAGCGAAAAGCTTTCGGGGTAGGGCGGGAGAACCTCATGCGCTGCCCCTATTGCGCCAGTTTAGATACGCAAGTGAAAGACTCGCGCCCGACGGATGATTCGTCGTCGATCCGGCGGCGGCGGGTGTGCCCCGATTGTGGCGGCCGCTTTACCACGTTTGAGCGCGTCCAGCTGCGCGAACTGACCGTTGTCAAGAAAACGGGACGCCGCGTGCCGTTTGATCGCGATAAGCTGACCCGCTCGATCAACATCGCGTTACGCAAGCGCTCTGTCGAGCCCGAACGGGTTGAGCGACTGGTAAATGGCATCGTTCGCCAACTTGAAAGCTCCGGCGAAAATGATGTTGCCTCTGACGACATCGGCAAAATTGTCATGGAAGGCTTGAAGGGGCTGGATGCTGTCGCTTACGTGCGGTTTGCCTCGGTCTATCGAGATTTCCGCGACGCAAAAGACTTTGGCGCATTGGCAGAAGAACTCTCTGAGCTTGAGCCGGAAAAGCCATGAGTGCCGCATCTGGCTTCCAAGATGCCGATTTCATGGCGGCCGCGTTGCAATACGGGCGGCGCGGCTTGGGCATAACCTCGCCAAATCCTGCTGTGGGCGCGCTGGTTGTCAAAGACGGGATCGTCGTTGGGCGCGGATTTACGCAGGCGGGCGGCCGCCCTCATGCCGAGCCTGTAGCATTGGCGCAAGCAAGTGCAAGGGCGCAGGGGGCCACGCTTTATGTGACGCTTGAGCCTTGCAGCCATGTTGGCAAAACACCGCCTTGTGTGAACGCTATTGTCGCTGCGGGCATCGTGCGCGTCGTGTCTGCGATGGAAGACCCAAATCCGCTGGTGGCAGGGCAGGGCCACGCCAAATTGCGCGCCGCGGGACTTGAAGTGGTTGTTGGAATAGGCGAGGGCGAAGCGCGCGCGGCGCATCTGGGCCATATCTTACGGGTGACGCAAGGCCGCCCGATGGTGACTCTTAAAATCGCGCAGACCGCAGATGGCTATGCTGCGGGCGGGGATTATGATCCGCGCCTGATGATTACCGGCCAAGCGGCGAACTCTGTCGTGCAGGTTTGGCGAAGCCAAAACGACGCGATTATGATCGGCAGCGGAACCGCGCGGGACGACGATCCGGCGTTGACGGTGCGCCTTGCCGGTGTGCACTGTAAGCCGCTGAGGGTGGTGCTGGACAGAACGGCAGCACTGAATGTGCGCTCGCGGTTGGTGAGCACGGCGTCTGACCTTTCCACATTAGCCTTTGTGGGTGAAGATGCTGATAAGGTTCGTATTTCCGCGTTAAAAGACGCTGGCGTGGATGTTGAAATATTACCCTTGTCAGGGGCACATCTGGATTTGAGAGCCGCGCTAAAGGCTTTGTCCCGGCGCGGCATAACGCGGGTGTTTTCCGAAGGCGGGCCGCGTGTGGGATCGGCGCTGATAGTGCAGGGCCTAGCCGATGAAGTTTTGCTGCTGAGCGCGCCCAAACCGTTTGGACGGGCAGGTGTGCCAGCCTTGAGCGTGCAGGCGCGCGCCCTGCTGGCCAACGGGGGGCTTTACAGGGCCATTGCTGAGACCCATATCGGCATTGATAAATTACAAAAATTTGAAAGGCGATGAATGTTTACCGGTCTTGTGACAGATGTGGGAGAGCTTATCTCGGTTCAAGAGCACGGCTCTTTGCGCCGGATGCGGGTTGCGTGCACTTATCCTGCCAGCGGCATTGCTTTGGGCGCTTCCATTATGAACAACGGTGTGTGCCTCACAGTTGTTGCTATGGGTGAGACCGGAAATAAATCCTGGTTTGAGATCGATGCCGCCGCTGAAACACTGGCGGTTACGTCATTGCACAGCTGGAAGCCGGGTCAAAAAATCAATCTGGAGCGCTCACTCAAAGCAGGGGACGAGTTGGGGGGACATATTGTGTCCGGGCATGTCGATGGCATTGCCAAGCTGATCGCGCGCGAAGATTTTGATGGCCAATCGCGGTTCACATTTAAGGTGCCTTCCGCATTGAGGAAATTTATCGCCCAAAAAGGCTCTGTTGCTTTGGATGGGACATCGCTGACGGTTAATACTGTAGAGGATGATATTTTTTCGGTTTTATTGATTCCGCACACGCTGGCTGTAACCACTTGGGGCGGCGCAAAGGTTGGCGACGACATCAATTTGGAAGTGGATTTGATGGCCCGCTATGCAGCGCGACTGATGGAAGTGAAGGCAGAATGATCAATGAATTGTCGGCTCTCATTCCCAACTCATCGATGCATTTGTCAGGTAAAGCATTTTATTCGGGAAGGTCGGCGTTTAGCGCTCCGTCAAAAATATATTGTCTTGGAATCAATCCCGCTGGTTCAGCTGAGGAAATGTTTACAGACACCGTTGAAAATCATACCGATAGCGTTCTGCGTGAACTTCCCTCGGAATGGTCTGCCTATTCCGACGAATCTTGGGCCGGAATGCAGCCGGGTCAATCAGTCATGCAACGAAGAGTTCTGCACCTTGCGCGCCAGCTCGGCCTTAATCCACGGTCTATTCCTTCTAGCAATATAGTTTTTGAACGATCAACCAGGTCGAGCACCTTTCACGGTGACTTACTGTCGATCGCAGAAATGACATGGCCGTTTCATCAACGGGTTATTCAAAATTTAGGCGTTCGCGTTGTGGTATGTTTTGGGGGGAAAACTGGAAAATTCGTCGCAAATAAACTGAATGCTCGGATTTCGGCAGGTTGTTTCATAGAGGACAACCAACGGAATTGGCGCAGCTTTACATTGTTGAATTCAGAGGGAGTCGCTGTCGTTACGTTGACTCCCCCAAGCGTCGCAGACTGGACTAAGCTGAAAACGGATCCAACCCATTTAGTCACGCACCTGCTCAACCGATGATCATGTTGTCGGTTGAAGCCCAAATTGGGACTTTTGGGTTGCTCTTGCGGGGCGTGCGGTTTAATGAGGCGCACCCTCTCAATTGGAAACAGACATGGCCGAGCCGAAACGCGCAGCGCAAAGTGACGATTTAGACGTCCAAGGAGCGCGCATTCTGATTGTTGAAGCGCGGTTTTATGACGAAATCGGCACTATGCTGCTTGATGGTGCCAAGGCGGCAGTTAAAGCCGCCAACGCCTCCTATGATGTTCTGACTGTGCCGGGCGCTCTGGAAATTCCAGCCACTCTTGCCATAGCGCTGGAAGCAGCCCGTGCGCAGGGGCGGCCTTACCAAGGTGCCGTGGCGCTGGGTTGCATCATTCGCGGCGAGACTTATCATTTTGAAGTTGTGTGCAATGAAAGCGCGCGTGCTTTGATGGACCTGAGTGTGTCGCTCAGGTTGCCGCTTGGCAATGCCATTTTGACAATGGATAACGAAGAGCAGGCAATTGTGCGGGCTGACCCTCGCAAGGGTGACAAGGGCGGTGATGCGGTTCGCGCAGCGTTCGCTGTTTTACGGATCAAACGTCAGATTGGCGCGCATTAAATGGCGAAAGTACCCACACAACGCGCAAGCGCACGCCTTGCCGCCGCACAAGCGCTGTATCAAATGGACGTGACCGGTAAAGGCGTGAACGAGGTTTTTGCGGAGTTTGAGACCTATTGGATTGGCCAAGAAGTTGAAGGCGAACAATATCTGCCTGCCGAAATTGCGTTTTTTCGCGATATTGTTGGCGGTGTCTTAAAAGATCAGGTTTCGATTGATCGTGCTATTGATGCTTCCCTTGTCCAAGGCTGGCCTTTGGCCAGAATTGAGGCGCTGATGCGGGCGATTTTACGGGCGGGAACCTACGAGCTTAAAAAGCGCAAAGATGTGCCGCCTAAGGTTTGTATTTCCGAATATGTTGACGTTGCTTCCGCATTCTTTGGCCGCGAGGAAAGCGGCATGATCAACGCGGTTTTGGACGTTCTGGCACGGCAGGAACGGCCTGATCAATTCTGAGAGCGGAGCGTAGGGTGGCAACTCTGTCTGAAGATGACATTATTGCCCGCTATTTTGCGCCGCTGGCCGGGGCAGGTGGCCTTGGTTTAAAAGATGATGCAGCGCTTATTTCGCCGCCAAGGGGCCACGAACTGGTGGTCAGCAAAGACATGTTGGTGGCAGGCGGGCATTTTTTTGCCGATGATCCGCCCGAGACGATTGCCAAAAAAGCCTTACGGGTAAACGTTTCAGATCTTGTGGCCAAGGGCGCGCAGCCGCTCGGGTTTTTGCTGGGGTTGGCATTGCCGGAGGGCATCACGCAAAGCTGGATTGCCGCTTTTGCCAAGGGCTTGGGCGAGGATGCCAAGCTCTATAATATGCCGCTATTGGGTGGCGACACGGTAAAGGGGCCGCTAACGATTTCGATCACAGCTTTTGGGACCGTACCGAAAGGCAAAATGATACCGCGTACGGGTGTAAAGGCGGGCGACGAGCTTTTCGTCTGTGGACCGGTTGGCGAATCAGCCTTGGGCCTGCGCGTTTTGCTGAATGCGGAAACTGATCGACATTGGATTTCGAAGCTCAAGCAAGAGCATAAAGATTATCTGGTAAAGATCTATCGTGTTCCCAACGTGATAGACCGTCATGTGAAAATTTTGCGCGAGTATGCGCACGCGGCGATGGATGTTTCAGACGGATTGGTTGGTGATCTCACCAAGATGCTCAAGGTTTCAGGCGTCTCGGCGGAGATTCACACGGATCTTTCGCTGTTTTATGAAGAAGTCTTGGAAGCGATGCGGTTTGAGCCGAGCTTGGGTGATGTGGCGCTGACTGGCGGCGATGACTATGTGGTTCTTTGCGCCGTGCCAGCGCAGAAAGCAATGATGTTTTGGCATTTGATGAAGCGGCAGGGGGTTCCTGCGCTCAAAATAGGCGTGGCTGTTGAGGGTACGCACCCGCCGATTTTCTTTGACTTTGATGGCAATCCTAAAACATTTGAACGCAGCTCCTTTTCGCATTTTTGAAAGAATCTATGTCCGATATTTTGAATGACCGTCGCGCTGTCGGCAACGTTTGGCGGTTGGCCGTTGCTCAAGCTCTGGCAGGTGGCAACGCCTCCGTTATTTTTGCCACAGCTGCCATCGTGGGCTCAACAATGGCCCCGGACAAAAGTTTGGCGACCTTGCCGATTTCGATATTTGTTGTCGGCATGGCGCTGGCAACACTGCCCGCAGGCTGGTTGGCGCGCCATTACGGACGACGCATCACGTTTTTGAGTGGCGCGGGCTTAGGCGGCGTCGGCGGCCTGATTTGTGCCGCCGGAATTTTGACGTCGTCGTTTGCACTGTATTGCGTGGGCACGCTGCTTTGCGGCTTGTATTCGGCGATTTCACAGTCGTATCGATTTGCGGCAACAGACACCGCCAGCGAGGCCTACAAGCCAAAGGCCATCTCCTATGTGATGGCGGGCGGGGTGCTGGCCGGGGTTTTGGGGCCGCAATTGGTGCAGTTCACCATGAATGTCTGGCCGCCTTACCTGTTCGCGGCCAGCTATTTGGCCCAGGCGCTTGTGGCTGTTGTGGCAATGATTGTGTTGACCGGAATTGATATTCCGGTGCCATCCAGCGTTTCAATGCGGGCGGGACGCCCGTTGCTGGAGATTGTCCGTCAGCCCAAATTTATCATTGCGGCGCTGTGCGGCACTGTGAGTTATGTTTTGATGAATTTGGTTATGACGTCGGCACCGCTGGCGATGAAAATTTGTGGTTTGTCGCTTTCGCAGTCAAATTATGGAATTCAGTGGCATATTGTTGCCATGTTCGGTCCGAGCTTTTTTACCGGCACATTGATCGCGCGGTTCGGCGTTCACCGCATCGTTTTTACCGGCATGATTCTGATTGCGCTTTGCGCCGTGGTGGACTTGGCAGGCATCGGAGTTTGGAATTTCTGGATTGGACTTATCCTGCTCGGGTTGGGCTGGAATTTTGGCTATATCGGTGCAACCGCGATGGTGGTTGCGACGCATCGGCCGGAAGAGCGCAATAAGGTGCAGGCATTCAATGATTTTCTGATCTTTGGAACCATGGCCTTCGGGTCTTTTGCCTCGGGCCACCTTTTGGAAGTCTACGGCTGGAGCGTGGTGAATTGGGTGGTGTTTCCGCCAATCGTTATCGGCATTTTGGCTCTATGGCTCTCTGTGCGCTGGAAGCGAAATACTGCGATCGCCAGCAGCTGAGTATCGGTGATTTCCTGATGTTTCTCCGCAAGTTGCATTGCGGGGAGGCAAACTTTCTGGCAAGACGGTTGTGGAAGAGTCTGGGCACCGGCGCGCAAAATAAAGTTCAATGAGATAATGCGCGCGTGAGCAATCTGGGAGAAATGCATCAATGTCGATGATTTGGCTAATAATTTTAAGTGGACTTTTGGCCTGCGCCTATGGCGTGGTCACTGTCAATCAAGTGCTGGCGGCTGACGCCGGCAATCAACGCATGCAGGAGATAGCAGCAGCTATCGCCGAAGGCGCGCAGGCCTATTTGAAGCGGCAATATTTGTCGATCGGTATCGTTGGGGCCGTTATATTTGTGGCGCTCTGGGCGCTGCTGGGCGGCAAGGTTGCCATCGCGTTTCTGGTTGGAGCGATCCTCTCCGGCGCGGCAGGCTTTATCGGCATGAACGTTTCGGTTCGCGCCAATGTGCGCACCGCACAAGCGTCGGCCAAATCGCTTGCGGGCGGCTTGGACATCGCGTTTAAAGCTGGCGCTGTCACCGGCATGCTTGTGGCAGGGCTTGCCTTGCTCGGTGTTGCGGTTGAGTTTTATGTTTTGACCGGGCCTATGGGTTTGGAGCCCGGCAGCCGCGAAGTTATCGACGCCCTCGTTGGTTTGGGCTTTGGCGCTTCGTTGATTTCGATTTTTGCTCGTTTGGGCGGCGGCATTTTCACCAAGGGCGCTGACGTCGGTGCCGATTTGGTGGGTAAAGTCGAAGCCGGTATTCCGGAAGATGACCCACGCAACCCGGCGACAATTGCGGATAACGTTGGCGACAACGTTGGCGATTGCGCAGGTATGGCGGCAGACTTGTTCGAAACCTATGCTGTGACGGTGGTCGGCACCATGGTTCTCGGCGCGATTTTCTCGACAAGTCCGGCGCAAGTCGGCCTGATGATGATTTACCCGCTGGCGATTTGCGCGGCGTGCATCGTTACGTCGATTATCGGTACCTATTTCGTCAAGCTTTCCGCAGGCGAAAATCCGTCGATCATGGGTGCGCTCTATAAGGGCCTGATCGTCACTGGTGTGTTGTCGATTGGCGGCCTATGGGCGGCGACAAGCTATCTGGGTTGGGGCTCGCTTGGCCAAATGGGCGGTGTGGCAGTGACCGGGACTAATTTGTTCATCTGTGGGCTGGTTGGTCTTATCGTAACCGGGCTGATTGTCGTCATTACCGAATACTACACCGGCACCGGCAAACGCCCGGTGGTGTCGATTGCGCAAGCGTCGGTTACCGGACACGGCACCAACGTCATTCAGGGGTTGGCGGTATCGCTCGAATCAACCGCATTGCCAGCTTTGGTCATCGTGGGCGGCATCATCTCCACGTATCAGTTGGCGGGCCTATATGGCACGGCGATTGCCGTGACGACCATGCTGGGTCTGGCTGGGATGATTGTGGCTTTGGACGCTTTTGGGCCGGTGACGGACAATGCCGGTGGCATTGCCGAAATGGCTGGTTTGGACAAGTCTGTTCGGCATAACACCGATGCGCTGGATGCGGTGGGTAACACCACCAAAGCCGTTACAAAGGGCTATGCGATTGGTTCCGCAGGTTTAGGCGCCTTGGTGCTGTTTGCGGCCTATTCCAACGATTTGACGTTCTTTGCGGCGCATGGCGATCAATACCCGTACTTCAAAGGCATGGGGCCGGTTTCGTTTGACCTGAGCAATCCCTATGTCGTAGCAGGCTTGATCTTCGGCGGACTTATTCCTTATCTGTTTGGCGGCATCGCCATGACAGCTGTGGGACGTGCTGCCGGTTCCGTTGTTGAAGAAGTGCGACGTCAATTCCGTGAAAACCCCGGCATTATGGCTGGCACTTCGAAGCCGGACTATGCCCGCGCTGTTGATTTGCTGACAAAGTCGGCCATCAAGGAAATGGTTATTCCATCGCTGTTACCGGTGTTGGCTCCGTTGGTGGCTTATTTCGGCGTTCTGCTGATTTCTGGTTCAAAGGCCTCGGCTTTCGCTGCACTTGGCGCTTCTTTGCTCGGCGTTATCGTCAATGGCTTGTTTGTGGCGATATCGATGACATCAGGCGGCGGCGCGTGGGACAATGCCAAGAAATCCTTCGAAGACGGTTTCGTTGATAAGGATGGCGTTACGCATCTCAAGGGCGGCGATGCACACAAAGCTTCTGTAACCGGCGACACTGTCGGTGACCCCTATAAGGACACTGCGGGCCCTGCTGTTAATCCGGCAATCAAAATCACCAATATTGTGGCGCTTTTGTTGCTGGCGGTGTTGGCGCATCACTGATCGGAACACTATCGGCGAATAAAAAAGGCGGGATCAATCCCGCCTTTTTTACGTCCGGGGTCCGAGCTGATCTTAACGATGGCGGATACAACCGTCGAAGATAGGTGCTGCGGATGACACGGCGGTTTTCTTGGTGGGGAGGGTCGGGCTTGCCTGCGCTGAGCCCAAGCTCTACTCGCGGTATGCGCTTGATATCCCCGCCCGCTTGTTATGCAGGGCGACTACCGAATGTGGAGTGAGACGATGGTAACGTGGCTGATCAGCTGAAGTGCAGTAATCCGCCCATCAAATTGCGCAAGAAGTTCGGCTCCGCGCCGCCGGTCGGCGTTGTGCGGGAGATAAAATCAAACACCTTGCCGTCTTGCATGCCGTAATTTGCAACGCGGGTAACTTTTTTGCCCGGGCCGAAATAAACCGCCAAAACACGTTGATCCACGACTTTAGGAGCCATAAACGCCAGTTTTCGCTCGGCGGTTTGGCTGATGTAATACCAAGAGTCACCGCCTACGGTCGACGTGGTAGACGGGGTGCCCATTATACTGAGAACTTTTTCAGCTGACGTGCCGACGGAAACCTGAGCCAAGTCGGCGTCACTGACCACGTAGCCGCGTTGAACAGTTCCGTCATAGCCCAGACAGCCGGATACGGTGAGGCCAAGGGCAACGGAAAGCACGGCGCGGCGGTTCAGTTTGGGAGAGCTAACAGGAGCTACAACGGTCAAGGCATCTACGTTAGTTTCAGTATTTACCGACCGCATTGATTTGCTCCAGAGTTTATAGGCAGTTGTGAAAATAGCCGGGAACGTGCTCGATCCTTGCTAAATAAATCTCTTGCCAATGTTCTATCCGATGCGTAACTCGCTGACACTTGAAAAGCAAGTTCTGCGCATCAATTGCGCTATTGTCTGACTAGGGAATCCTGCTTTTTGATGGCAGTTCTAAAAATGATAGTCGACAGCGGTTGGCGCGGGATGCGCTTCGCTTTTGCGATCTGATTGGATACGGGATAATGCGTTTTTTGTATAAATTGCTGGGCCTTGCCAAGCCGGATCGAAACAGGCAGGTGATCGACTCTCTGCATGAGAAAGTGGTTTTGGCCACGCGTCAGGATGCTTTCTATGAACTCTATTGTGTTCAGGATACTTTTGACGGTCGGTTTGAAACACTCTTGGTGCTGATGACGCTGGTTTTGCGACGCCTGCGCGCGCTGCCTGCGCCGGGCCCCGAGGTTGCTCAGGAGTTGGTGGACACCATGATTCGCAATTTTGACATCACGCTACGTCAGGAAGGCATCGGTGATGTGTCTGTTCCGAAGCGCATAAAGAAATATGCGCAGGCTTTCGCTGGTCGCTATTCGGCGTATAGCGCGGCTCTCGACGCGAATGATGATGTGCAATTGTCAACCAGCCTTACGCGGAATTTGGGCGAGACGGTCAATGTGGAGCGTATG
>JAYVYB010000110.1:0-23340 GCA_043784625.1 Methylovirgula sp. | reverse complement strand
ATTTATCGGGCATGGGACTTTCCTGAAGAATGCCCCCTCCCCAACCCTCCCCCGAACAAGTTCGAGAGAGGGAGCGACACAGAGCCGTCCCCTCTCCCGCCTCAGCGGGGGAGGAATAGGGAGGGGGGTATCAAATATTTATTCAGCGGCCGGTGCTGCAGCAGCTTCAGCAGCCTTGGCGGCAGCAGCGGCGGCCTTTTCAACCAAAGCAGCAGCAGCAGCGGTACGCTCCTGCGCCTTCTTCTTTGGCTTTGCCTTTTCCGGATTGTTCTGTGCGGCGCGGGTCATAACACCCAAACCATCCAGCAAGCGCAAGACACGGTCGGTTGGCTGCGCGCCCTTGGTCATCCAGTCCTTTGCCTTTTCAACATCGAGCACCAGACGGGTGGCATCGTCCTTCTTCTTCAACGGGTCGAATGTGCCAATCCGTTCGATGAAGCGGCCGTCGCGCGGCATGCGCGAGTCAGCAATGATGATGCGGTAGAACGGACGCTTTTTGGCACCTCCACGGGCGAGACGAATTTTCAGAGACATTGTATTTCCTTACGTTTTAAAATTTTCAGTCCTAAACTTGCAGCCTTGTGGTGGGACTTTCAAACACCCCCAAGGCCAAAACGTGTTGGTAAATTACTTCTTCTTGAACGGGTTCAGCCCGCCCAATCCGGGCAAGCCGCCAAGGCCCGGAAGCTTTGGCAAACCACCCAGCCCGCCGATGCCTTTCAGCAATTCCGGCGGCATATCGCCCAGCTTGGGCATGTTCGGCATTTGCTTTTGCAGCTCGGCCATTTGCTCGGGAGAGGGCATACCACCCATTCCGCCGCCGCCCATGCCCGGCATACCACCACCCATGCCCATCATCGACGCCATTTTCTTCATCATGCCGCCGCCGCCCGCGCCGCCCATCTGCTTCATCATGTCGGCCATGCCGCGATGCGCCTTCAACAGCTTGTTGACTTCTTCCACGCTGGTGCCCGCGCCCGATGCGATACGCTTTTTGCGCGAAGCCTTCATCAAATCCGGATTGCGCCGCTCTTTAGGCGTCATTGACATGATGATGGCGCGCTGGCGCTTGATCACCTTGTCATCCATCTTGCCGGCCAGTTGATCTTTCATCTTGGCCATGCCGGGAATAAGGCCGAGCATGGAGCCAAGCCCGCCCATTTTTTCCACCTGCGCCAGTTGATCGCTCATGTCCTGCAGATCAAACTTGCCCTTCTGCATCCGCGCGGCTGTGGCCTGCGCCTGTGCCAGATCAATATTCTGCGCGGCTTTCTCGACTAGGCTGACAATATCGCCCATGCCCAAAATGCGATTGGCGATGCGAACGGGATGGAAATCATCAAGGTCATCGACCTTTTCGCCCATACCGATCAGCTTAACCGGCTTGCCGGTCACAGCGCGCATGGAAAGCGCCGCGCCGCCGCGCCCGTCACCATCCATACGGGTGAGTACGATGCCGGTGATGCCGACGCGCTCGTTAAAGCTGCGTGCAAGGTTCACGGCATCTTGGCCGGTCAGGGCATCAGCAATCAGCAAAATTTCATGCGGGCGGGTGGCGGCCTTGATCTCCGCCATTTCCTGCATCAGCGGCTCATCAATATGAGTGCGGCCTGCCGTATCCAGAATAACAACGTCGTAGCCCTGAAGCCGCGCCACTTCCTCGGCCCGCTTGGCAATTTGCACCGGCGTCTGGCCCGCCACAATCGGCAAGGTGTCAATGCCAACCTGCCGCCCCAGCACCGCGAGCTGCTCCTGCGCCGCCGGACGTTTGACGTCCAAAGACGCCATAATCACTTTTTTCTTGTAGCGTTCGGACAGGCGCTTGGCGATTTTAGCCGAGGTTGTGGTTTTACCGGCGCCCTGCAAACCCACCATCATGATGGCGACAGGCGGCGCGGCTTCCAGATTAATCGGGTCGGCGTCCGAACCCAAAGTCTCCACCAAAACGTCATTGACGATTTTGATGACCATCTGGCCGGGAGTGAT
Source organism: Methylovirgula sp. (assembly GCA_043784625.1). GTDB lineage: Bacteria > Pseudomonadota > Alphaproteobacteria > Rhizobiales > Beijerinckiaceae > JANXSV01. The sequence continues at coordinate 21,354 of JAYVYB010000110.1, read as the reverse complement.
CGATTTGACGATATTCGCGCCGATAGCTTGCGCTTTGACCTTGTCAATAAAGCTGCGCACCACATCAAGCGCCACGTCGGCCTCGATCAGGGCGCGGCGCACCTCACGCATAGCGACATTGACATCTTCCTCGCTCAGCGCCCCGCGCCGGGTGAGTGTGTCAAAAATCGAAGAGAGCTTGGAACTAAGGCTCTCGAACATGCGGCACTATCCTTTTCTTTAACCTGCGCACAAAACAAAAAGCGCCCGATGTGAACAGCGGCGCTTCAAAAGCAGTGCTGTTTCAAAACCGGACGTGTGTTGCCGAACCCGAAAGTTCAAGTCAACAAATTCAAAAACCCTTTGCAGAGTTATGTGGCTTATAGGGGCAGGCGGGAGTTGAGTCAAACTATTGTGGCAAAAGCTCAAACAGCCCCCTCGCCCCGCAGCGGGGAGAGGGTTGGGGTGAGGGGCGGTGGCCTAGTCTTATTTCGCACGATTATGTAGTCTTGATAAAAACCACAGTATCAAATTATCGAAATCGCAGCCGTTGAAGACGCGTAATGTTCCAGAAAGACGGAATTGACAGAGTGAAAACACGCGCAAGGCAAAAGCCTGATCTCATCATCAACTTGCTGCTCGGCGCAATGATCTTGATTGGTGCGGCCATAGCCTACATCGCCTACGACAGCTTCGAGTCCCAGACGCTCTTGCAAAATGAAGGCCGGATTGTTCAAGGCATCATTGACTGGATTACGCCGGAAAACTTCACGTCCACAGAAACCAACGCGCGGCTGACCAATAGGCCGCGCGACACTGAATGCACCAGAGTCATCTCGGTGCAGTATCAGGATTCGTCATCACAGCCTCAGCATCTGAACTTTAAAAACTGCAATCAGCAATATGCGTTGGGTCAAAATATTGAGGTGACGCGCGTCACCTCCGTGCCGGAATTTGCTGTGTTGACCAAAGACACCGCCTCGCCGAACCACCTAGCGCTTTATCTCGGCGTTGGCGGCGGTCTGGCTCTCTCATTGCTTGCGGCCTTTGCCGTGATTTATTTTCGGTTGAGGCCGATGGCCGAACAACAAAAATGATATACATCTTCAAAATCAAAAAATGCGAGCCTCCCCTTCGCCCCTTGCGGGAGAAGGTGGCCGAAGGCCGGATGAGGGGTAAGAAATTTTGCCGCGCTACCCCTCATCCCTAACCCTTCTCCCGCAAGGGGAGAAGGGAAGCCCCCTCCCCTCCCTCACTGGCCATTGGACGCTCTCCCGCGCTATCACCGCCGCTGATGGCACTGCCACCTTCTCCGGCACCGCGGAGTTTGTCCCTCTGCAAAGCGGCGCGCTTCACTATACCGAGCGCGGCGTGCTTACCCTGCCGCACGGCCAAAACCTCTCCGCGTTCCGCACCTATATTTTCCAGTTACACGAAACCGGCTTTACCGTGTTTTTTGATGAAATCCCGCCCCGCTTGTTTCATGACGTTAAACTGGTGCCGGAAGGGGCGGTTTTGCTTGGCAGCGTCAGCCATTTTTGCGCACCGGACACTTACGTCAGCTCCTATCGGTTTTTGCCCGATGGCAGCTTCCAGATTGTTCATGATGTGACCGGCCCTAAAAAGAGTTATGCCTCAACAACCCGCTATCTTCGCGCGCCCTAGCTACCGTGAAACCAAGCGCGCATGACATTCTGCGCAACACGCCCGGCGCGCCCTAAATTCTCCACAAATCCCCTCGACAGATGCGAAATTGGCTGATTCAATGTTGGCTTGTGTTTTTTCGGATTCGATCTCAAATGAATTTTCTCTCAACGGCACGCAGTGTCGCCCGCACTTCGCTTGTTCTTGGCCTGTCTGCGCCCGCGCTGTTTGCCATGTCTGCCGCCAAGGCCGACACCCTCAACATTAAATATTCAGTGCATTTCAGTGTGTTGCCCATCGGCAATGCGTTTTTGAGCGGCTCGGTGTCGCCCGCCGCCTATAATGTTGAAGCCAGCGTCAAGTTAAGCGGCCTTGCCAGCATGGTGTCCAGCTCCAAGGGCGTTGCAACTGCGGCAGGTGCCTTTGCCGGTGGCAAGCTGGTGCCACAAAGCTACGCAACCACCGCGGCCAATTCCAAACAAACCCGCACCATCCGTATGGCCATTTCCGGCGGCAATGTTTCCGGCCTCGAAGTCAACCCGCCGTTTGATGAAGCGCCCGACCGCATTGCCATAACCGACGCCAGCAAGCACGGCATTTTCGATCCGCTCGGCGGCATCCTCATGCCCTATGCCGGAGATTTTGGCGAAGGCGTCTGCAACCGCACTTTGCCGATTTTTGACGGCGGCGCGCGGTTCACCATTACCTTGAGCTACTCCGGCACCAAACAGGTTAAGGCAAAGGGCTATAGCGGCCCCGTCATGGTTTGCGCGGCGCGCTACACCCCCGTGGCCGGACATCGTCCCGATAAGCCTGCAACCAAATTCATGGCGGATAATCGCGACCTCGAAGTTTGGATGGCTCCTGTTGGCCAAACCCATGTCGCCGCACCTTATAAAATCTCGGTCAAAACCATGACAGGCACCGCCGTGATCGAGGCGACTGAGTTCAGCGCCACACCTTAAGTTTCCGGCAGCGTTAACTTTTGAAATTCTGAGCGCGGTTCTGGAAACAGGCCGCGCTTTTTTCGTTCTGTCCTGCATTGGGACACCGCTTTAACCCTTGGCCATATTTGACGTACTTTTGGCCAGAGTGTGCCACCGTTTGCTCAGCCTTTTTTGCCCGGTACTGGCGCGAAAACCGCTCAAAACCACGGTCTTTTGCACAGACCGGAAGCGGAACATGGCCGCAAATCTGATTCGGACAGGGTTTGTTTCCTTGCTGTTCCAAAAGTTAATTTGATTTAGGAAAATTGAGTTAAATTAACCCCTTGACGCATTTTGGGTGCAAAATGGCCGTATCCGGCATATTCCTTTTCTCAAAACCGCAAAAATCAAGATATTGAGCGGCAAAGTCGGCGCTCGCTATATCTAGCCCTGAACAAAAGATGATTCTGGCTGTAAATCCGATTCGGACGCGTTTCGTTCGACTTTAGTTCTATTGATGAACAGATGAAATGCTCTTTGTACCAATTTGAAGCGTTTTGCCCACAAAATCACCCTTTTCACCCCGCTGTTTGACCCTATATTAGGGATTGTTAGTTTTTCGCCGGACCCGATCATGAATATTCAATTTCCGGCAAAGCGTTCCCTCGAGCCGAGCCAACGTGCCCAAACCGTCCTAGCGGTTTTGGGGCCCACCAACACCGGCAAAACCCACCTTGCAATTGAGAGAATGCTGCAATATTCCAGTGGCTTAATCGGGTTGCCGCTGCGCTTGCTCGCCCGCGAGGTTTACAATCGCGTAGTAGCAAAAGTGGGGGTGGAGGCCGTCGCCCTCATCACCGGCGAAGAAAAAATCAAACCAAAACATCCGCGCTATTGGGTCTCCACCATCGAGGCGATGCCGCGTGATATTTCGGTAGCCTTTGTCGCCATTGATGAAATCCAGCTCGCCAACGACCTTGACCGGGGCCACGTTTTCACCAATCGCCTGCTGAACATGCGCGGTCGTGAAGAAACCTTGATTTTGGGCGCGAGCACAATGCAGCCGCTGATCGAGAGGCTTTTGCCCGGCGCAATCATCACGACAAGGCCCCGACTCTCCACTTTGACGTTCGCAGGCGACAAAAAGCTGACAAGACTGCCGCCGCGCAGCGCTATTGTCGCCTTTTCTGCCGAGGAGGTTTACGCCATCGCCGAGGTCATGCGCCGTCAAAAAGGCGGCGTGGCTGTGGTGCTTGGCGCATTGTCCCCGCGCACCCGCAATGCACAAGTTGAGCTTTATCAAAGCGGCGACGTTGATTACATAGTTGCCACTGACGCGATCGGCATGGGCCTGAACTTGGAAGTGGATCACGTTGCTTTTGCCGCCGATAAAAAATTCGACGGTTGGCAGCGCCGCCGTCTCAATCCAGCCGAAATGGCTCAGATTGCCGGGCGCGCCGGGCGGCACATCAAGGATGGCACCTTCGGCACCACTGGCCGCTGCCTGCCCTTTACCGATGATCTGGTGGAAATGCTCGAAGAACATCGCTTTGACCCTGCCGTCACTTTGCAGTGGCGCAACGCCGACCTCGATTTTTCGTCCATTCACGCCTTGCAGCGCTCGCTAGAAATCATCCCCGAAGAATATGGCCTCACCCGCGCACCCTTTGGCGAAGATTACCTTGTTCTGGACATTGCCGCGCGCGATGAGAACATTGTCAGAAATGCCAAGACCCGCGCCGATATTGCAAGGCTCTGGGAAGCTTGCCAAATTCCGGATTTCCGCAAAGTCTCGCCCTCGGCACATTCTGATCTTTGCCTGACCATTTACAATTATGTTGTGCGGGCGGGGCGCATTCCCGATGAGTGGTTTCAACGTCATCTGTCACAATTTGATCGCACCGATGGCGATATTGATACACTTTCTGCAAGAATCGCTCAGGTTCGCACCTTGACCTATATTGCCAATCGGCCAGATTGGCTTATTGATCCTGAGCACTGGCAAGCAGTGGCGCGTCAGGTTGAAGATAGATTATCTGACGCCTTGCACGATCGCTTGACCCAGAGATTTGTGGATCGTCGCACCAGCCTATTGCTGCGCCGTTTGAGAGAGAATGCTATGTTGGAAGCGGAAATTACCTCCACCGGAGATGTGAAGGTCGAAGAGCAACATATGGGCCGCCTAGAGGGCTTCCGCTTTACGCCTGACCCTGCCGCGTTGGGCGAGGCCGCCAAGGCCCTCAACGCCGCTGCGCAACAGGCGCTCACATTCGAATTTGAACGCCGCGCCACACGTATGAACGATGCGGTTGATGAATCGATTGTCCTGTCGAACGATGGCACCTTGCGTTGGCTGGGCGAAGCGATTGGCAAAATTGCGGCTGGCGACAAAATTCTCGAGCCGCGCATTCGACTGCTGGCTGACGAGCAGCTCACCGGCCCTGCGCTGGATCTGGTGCAAAACCGCGTTAATTTATGGCTTAATCAGCACATCAAAAAATTGCTCGGGCCTCTACAAACATTGGAAACCGGCGAGGGATTGTCCGGCGTCGCCCGTGGGATTGCCTTCCAGGTGGCCGAGTCCCTTGGCGTGCTAGAACGGGCCAAAGCGGCAGAAGAATTGAAGACGTTGGATCAGGAAGGCCGCAGCACTCTGCGCAAAGTTGGTATCCGTTTTGGTGCCTACCACATTTATGTGCCTGCTCTGGTCAAGCCAGCTCCGCGCGCATTGGCAGCACAGCTCTGGGCACTTAAAAACGGCGGCACCTCCGAAATCAAGGGACTGGATGAAGTGCCACATTTGGCAGGCTCCGGTCGCACATCGTTTGCTGCTGATAAGGAAGTGCCAAAGGGCCTCTACAGGGCGGCCGGATTCCGCCTGTGCGGTGAGCGTTGTGTCCGCGTCGATATTCTTGAGCGGCTGGCGGATCTTATCCGCCCCGCCATTAATTACCGCCCCGGCACAACCCCGGGCGATGCGCCTCCCGGCGCTGCAGACAATGATGGTTTTGTCGTCACAGTTGGCATGACATCGCTCACCGGCTGTTCCGGTGAAGATTTTGCATCGATATTGCGTTCGCTCGGATACACGTCGCTCAAGCGGCCTGGCGCTGCCATAACTGTGCCACTGGTTCCGTTAGCTCCCACCACTCCGGTGGTGGTGGCTCCTGCTGCCGAGGGTGACGTCGTCGCAGTTACTTTAGAACCCTCGGAGCTTGCTGTTTCAGCGCCGGTTCCGCTCGAACCCGTGTTAGAGCCGCCCGCTATTGAGGCCGCGCCGGCAGAAGTGTCGGAGCCGTTCTTGGCTGAAGCAGTGCCCGAAGCTGCGGCTGAAGCTCTGCCGGAACTAGCTGAAGTGCCAATGGTCGAAATCTGGCACATGAACCGCCACCAGCGATCAGACCATCGTCCGCGCCACAACAAACCGAATGCGGCGGCTGGCGAGGCAGCGCCTGCGACCCCGCGGCCAAAGCGCGTGTTTAACTTTAATTTTCCAGAGCCAAAACCAGCCTCAGAAGCCCGACCCGAGCAAAAACGTGCCGACAATCGCGGGCCGCGCCCGGAAGGTGGTCGTCCAGACAACAAGCGCTTTGATGGCAAGCGGGCAGAAGGCGGCCGGTCTGAGCATCGCTCAAATGATCAACGCCGCGACCCTAAGGCGCCCTTCGCGTCCACAGAGGCGCCGAAACGAGCCAATCAGCCTGACCCGGATTCGCCTTTCGCAAAACTTCTGGCACTCAAAGCCGCTATGGAGAAGAAGTAGCATTGGCGCAACAGCCTGCCGCCACCGCCGTCCTTCCAAAGCAACGGCTGGACAAATGGCTGTGGTTTGCCCGCGTGGTCAAATCCCGCACGCTTGCCGCAACTCTGGTTTCGGACGGTCATGTACGTGTTAATTCCGAGCGATGTGACACGCCCTCAAAAGCCGTGAGGCCAAATGACGTCCTAACCATTGCACTGGAACGTCAGATTAAAGTGTACAAAATTGTGGATACCGGCAGCAGGCGCGGCCCCTATGAGGAGGCGCGAACCCTCTACGAAGATCTCTCGCCGCCACCGGAAGCCAAAGCGCTCGTAGATGCGCCGCGCGCGCCGGGTGCAGGGCGCCCAAGCAAGCGCGACCGCCGCTTGATCCATTCTTTTACCGGACAGGATCTAGATTAGCGCCTCTAGATTTACTCCTGCCGAGCATGCGGAAGATCTAAGCTATCTTGAGCCCAAAGCTTTGGGCCAGAAATTGTCCGCCATGTTTAAGCCCGGCGTTATCGATGCCGTGACCAAGCTGCGGCGACATGTGCCACTGCACCGGAATTTCATTTTCCGCAAGCTTTTCAGATGAAACGAACAGCGCCTCAACGGGAATAACCTGATCCTCATCGCCGTGAACCAGCAAAATCGGCGGCGGCGCTCCCAATCCGGAACGGGCTTCTTTAAGGTGCTCCGGCCCGATCAACATGCCGGAATATCCCAAAATCGCCGCCAGAGGCTTCTTTCGGCGCAAGCCCACGTGCAGCGCCATCATTGTCCCTTGCGAGAAGCCCACCAGCGCGAGCTTGCTCTCGTCGAGCCCCGCCTTGGCTAACTCTTCATCCAGAAAAGCGTCAACACTCGGTTGCGCATGGTTTACCCCGCGCCACCGCTCTGATGGGTCCCGCATGGTCAGGGCAAACCATTGGCGGCCAGCACCCATCGGCATCCGCTCAGCGGCATGCGGCGATACAAATGCCGCATCCGGCAAAAGCGCCTGCCACTGACGGCCAATTTCGATCAGATCATTGCCATCCGCACCATAGCCGTGCAGAAAAACCACCAATTGCTTGGCTGTGCCCGATTTTGGTTTGAGGCGTGCTGCGTCTAAAGCCACGGGCGGGCCGCGGCAGTCTTGGACTCAAATGTATCAATCGATTTGGCCTTGACCATGGTGAGGCCAATATCATCAAGGCCGTTCATCAGACAGTGCTTGCGAAACGCATCCACGTCAAACGAGATAATGCCGCCATCCGGCCCGCGGATTTCCTGTGTTTCAAGATCAATCGACAGTGTTGCGTTGGCGCCGCGTTCGGCGTCATCCATCAGCTTGGCGAGGTCGCTTTTCGAAACCACGATTGGCAAAATGCCATTCTTGAAGCAGTTATTGTAAAAAATATCGGCAAAACTTGTCGAAATCACACAGCGAATACCAAAATCCAGCAGGGCCCACGGCGCATGTTCCCGCGAAGAGCCGCAGCCGAAATTATCTTCTGCCACCAATATCTGCGCCTTGCGGTAAGCGGGCTGATTAAGGACAAAGTCCTTGTTCTCGGAGCCGTCCTCATTATAGCGCATTTCAGCAAACAGACCGGTTCCAAGCCCGGTGCGCTTAATGGTTTTGAGATACTGCTTCGGGATTATCATGTCCGTATCGACATTGGTAATCTTGAGCGGTGCCGCAACGCCGGTGAGCTTGTTAAACGTTTCCATCGCAAATTAGCCTTCAATAGCCCAAGGGCAAAACATCATTTCGTCAGGTGTATTGGCGCAAAACGCCAATACACGTCAAGGGTTAAGCCAAAACCCCGTGGCAATGCTTGTATTTTTTGCCCGAACCACAAGGGCAATCCTCGTTGCGGCTCACCTTGCCCCATGTCTCGGGGTTTTGCGGGTCGCGTGCACCGGCCAAGACCGGTTGAGCCGAAAACACGCCGCTGGCAATGCGCGCATTAATCTCAGCTATGCTGGTTTCCTCTTCCTCCTCACCTGTTACCGGATCAAGGTGGTGAGCCTCTCCGGTGGGCGGAAGAATATCCGGTTGCTGGAACTGCACCTGAACCCGCATGAGCTGAGCTGTTACTGTCTCGCGCAATTTCACGATCAGCGCGCTGAACAAATCAAAAGCTTCCGACTTATACTCATTCAAAGGATCGCGCTGGGCATAACCGCGCCAGCCGATAACCTGCCTCAAATGATCCAGCGTCACCAGATGGTCGCGCCATAAGTGATCCAACACCTGCAAAATCACTTGCTTTTCAACATAGCGTTGAATTTCAACCGTATTTTTCTGTGTATTGGCCAAATAGGCTTCGTCTGCCGCTTTGTGGATGCGCTCGCGCAGTTCCTCGTCGGCGATGCCTTCTTCCTTGGCCCAGTCGGCAATCGGCAAATCCAGATTGAGCGCTTCAACCACGCCCGCGTGTAAACCGGCGACATCCCAAGCTTCGGGATAAGCATCAGCAGGAATAAACTTGGTCACCAGATCTTCGATGGTTTCCGAGCGCATATCAGCGACGGTTTCTTCCAAAGAGTCTTGCGCCATCATATCCCGGCGCTGTTCAAACACCACTTTGCGCTGATCGTTCATCACGTCATCATATTTGAGGACGTTTTTACGCTGGTCGAAGTTGCGCGCTTCCACCTTCTGCTGCGCTTTTTCCAAGGCCTTATTGATCCACGGATGGATGATGGCCTCGTCGGGCTTAAGGCCCAAACGCTGCAACATGCTATCCATACGCTCGGAGCCGAAAATGCGCATCAAATCGTCTTCCAACGACAGGAAGAACTTCGAGCGGCCCGCATCGCCCTGACGGCCGGATCGTCCGCGCAACTGGTTATCAATACGGCGCGACTCGTGTCGCTCAGTGCCGATAATGTAAAGGCCGCCGGGACGCGTAACCGTCTTTGCCGGGCGCGACCCCTTTGCGGGTTCGAGCTCAATCACGCCTTCTGCTTTCAGAACTGCTTGGCGGTTCCGCTCAATTTCGGCTTCGATTTTTGTACGCAAAGCGGCAATATCAACGCCCTCGCCTGCCTTTTCGACCTCTTGAGCCAGATGCATTTCAAGATTGCCGCCCAACTTGATGTCCGTACCGCGACCCGCCATGTTTGTGGCGATGGTCACCGCGCCAGGAACACCGGCATCAGCAATAATTTGTGCCTCTTGCTCGTGATAGCGCGCATTGAGCACTTGATGCGGGATGCCTTTTTCCTTCAACAGCTCGGAAACAACCTCGCTCTTTTCGATTGAAGCCGTTCCAACCAAAACAGGCTGCTTGCGCTCAAGCGCGGACTCAACCTCACGTACCACGGCCTTGTATTTTTCAGCGGCCGACCGGTAAACCTCGTCATCGTCATCATAACGCTGGACTGTGACGTTGGTCGGAATCTCGACCACCTCGAGCTTGTAAATCTCGTGAAACTCGTTGGCCTCTGTCAGAGCCGTTCCGGTCATGCCGGACAGCTTTTTATAAAGCCGGAAAAAGTTCTGGAATGTGATGGAAGCCAAAGTCACGTTCTCAGGCTGAACCTGCACATGCTCTTTCGCTTCAATGGCTTGGTGCAAGCCTTCCGAATAGCGCCGGCCCTGCATCATGCGGCCAGAAAATTCGTCGATGATCACCACTTCGCCATTTTGGACAATGTAGTCCTTGTCGCGGGTGAACATATTATGGGCTTTCAACGCCTGCTGAACGTGATGCACGATGGTGGCATTGCCCGCTTCATATAACGAGCCTTCTTTCAAGATACCCGCCGCGCGCAACATTTCTTCAACATGCTCATTGCCGGCGTCAGTCAGTGAAACCGAACGCTGCTTTTCGTCATAGTCATAGTCGGCTTTGACCAGATACGGCATAATCGCATCCACTGCATTATAAAGATCAGACTTGTCTTCTGAAGGGCCGGAGATAATGAGCGGAGTACGCGCCTCGTCGATCAGAATAGAGTCGACTTCATCGACGATGGCATAGTTATGCCCGCGCTGAGCCATCTGATCGAGATCGTATTTCATATTATCGCGCAGATAATCAAAGCCGAATTCGTTATTGGTGCCGTAGGTAATGTCGCAAGCGTAGGAGGCCTTGCGCTGCTCGTCATCCAACCCGTGAATGATGATGCCCACCGACAGGCCAAGGAAATTGTAAATCTGGCCCATCCATTCCGAATCGCGTTTTGCCAGATAGTCGTTCACCGTGACCACATGCACGCCCTTGTCGGGCAGCGCATTCAGGTAGGTCGCCAATGTCGCAACCAGGGTTTTACCCTCGCCGGTCCGCATCTCGGCAATGGCGCCTTCGTGCAACACGATTCCGCCGATCAGCTGCACGTCAAAGTGCCGCTGCCCCAACACCCGCTTGGAGGCCTCGCGCACCGTGGCAAAAGCCGGAACCAGCAAATCGTCAAGCTTAGCGCCCTGCGCCAGCTGATCGCGGAACATCTGGGTGCGCGCCTGCAAATCAGCATCGCTCAATTGCGCCAGCTCCGGCTCAAGCGCGTTTATTGCGGCAATGCGCGGACGGTATGATTTCAATCGGCGATCATTGGCGGTGCCAAAAATCTTGCGAGCGATAGAACCTATCATTGAGTGCCACCTAACATAAAAAAACTCCCGCCCGTTAAAGGCAGATTATCCCACCAAAGCACAAAGCTTGAAAACCTATATCTGGTGCCGCCGCCTATCACTTACAACGCACAAATCCGCTAGGACATGGATGAAAGCCGGTATTATAAGAAAGCGTAACGCACCAGAGCCTGGCGAGAGATAAGTGTCGCACCCGAACTTGTCAATGAAACAGGGGCTTTGCTCCGGTTTTTTGAGACAGTTTTGCCTTGTCTTGTGCCAAAGATTCGGCGAATGTGCGCTCGATTTTTTTGACACCACAACGCCACGATTCGTTGCTTAAAGTGCACGAGACAACTTTCAGATTTTTTCATCGCGCAAGGATATTTCTATGACTCTCCGCCCCCTTGATTTGCTCAAAACCGCTCTCCTTTCTGCCACCTTTACCGCGGCGCTGTCCTTGAGCGGTCTTGCCCAGGCAAAAGTGCTCGCCAACGTCGACGGAATGGAAATCACTGACGAGGACTTGAACTTTGCAATGCAGGATCTTGGGCCGACCCTGCCAAAAGATGCCGACGAGAAAAACCGTAACAAGTACGTCATGGACTATCTCGTGGATTCGAAGCTGGTGGCCCGCGCCGCAGAAAAAGAAAAGCTGACCGAGACCCCCGATTATCTCAATCGTCTGGCCTATCTCAAGCAACGCGCCTTGATGGAAACCAAGATGACAGCCGTGGCCACGGCTTCTGCCACCGAAGACGGTATGAAAAAGGTCTATGATGAGGCCGCCTCTGCCCAAAAAGACGTGATGGAGGTGCATGCGCGCCATATCTTGGTGGCAACAGAAGATGAAGCCAAGGCCGCTTTAAAGCGGGTGAAGGGCGGCGAGGATTTTGCCAAAGTGGCCGATGAGCTCTCAACGGACAAAGGCTCCAAAGGCGGCGATCTCGGATTCTTTACCAAGGAAAAAATGGTACCGGAGTTCTCCAAGGTAGCCTTTGACACGACTCCGGGCTCCATTGCCGACCCTGTCAAAAGTCAGTTTGGCTGGCACATTATTAAAGTTGAAGAAAAGCGCGCCAAGCCTTTTCCGGCTTACGAAGCCGTCAAGGAGCAGGTCAAGCGCTACACCATCCAGAAGGCTCAGGCGGATTTGGTGCAGAGCCTTCATAAAGATGTGAAAATTCAGCGTTTTGATGAGCCAACTCCGGCGGATCTGCTCAAGCAGCTTGCGCCCGCTGACGCGACAAAACCTGCCGATCCTGCCGCTCCCGCCAAGTAGAACCCTCATAACAAGTAGAACTCTCATAATAAGTAGAAAGCCCAGACCTATGGCACATGACGCGCCCCTTTCTCCGCTCGCACCCAAATCCTATCCCAAACTGCCAGCGATTGAAGGTGTGCGCTTTGCCACCGGTGAAGGCGGCATCCGCTACAAGGGCCGCACAGATGTGCTGCTAGCGCTCATGGACGCCGGCACCACCGTTGCCGGTGTCTTCACCAAGAGCAAATGTCCGTCCGCCCCTGTCGATTGGTGCCGGGCGAATTTAAGCGGCGGCACCGCCCGCGCATTGGTGGTCAATTCCGGCAACGCCAACGCTTTCACCGGAAAATCCGGCGTGGCTTCGGTCCAGCTCACGGCTGAGATTGCCGCCAAAGCCACCGGCGCCAAGCAGAGTGAGATTTTTCTGGCATCTACCGGCGTCATTGGCGAGCCACTAGATGCCAGCAAATTTAACGGCATACTCGCCACTCTTGCCGCCAAGGCTGACCCACACGGCATGTTGGAAGCTGCACGCGCCATCATGACCACCGACACGTTCCCCAAAGTGGCAACCGTCTCCGCCAAAATTGACGGCATTTTGGTGACAATTTCCGGCATCGCCAAAGGCGCGGGCATGATCGCGCCGGACATGGCGACCATGCTGTCTTTTATCTTTACCGACGCGCCCATCGCCGCGCCTGTTTTGCAGGCGTTGCTGGCAGCCGGAGTTAAACCATCGTTCAACGCCATCACTGTCGACAGCGATACCTCGACCTCGGACACCTTGATGCTGTTTGCTACCGGTGCGGCGGCAAAGCGTGGATGCCCCGCCATTGAAACGACATCAGACAACCGCCTTACCGGCTTCAAGAAAGCCCTGAACAAACTCTTGCTCAACCTTGCCCACCAGGTGGTGAAGGATGGCGAAGGTGCCCGTAAATTTGTTGCGGTCAAAGTTTCAGGTGCACAAAGCGCCCGCGCCGCCAAAGTGATTGCTCTATCAATTGCGAACTCTCCTTTGGTTAAAACCGCCATCGCCGGTGAGGATGCCAACTGGGGCCGCGTGGTTATGGCCGTCGGCAAAGCCGGCGAAAAAGCCGAACGCGACAAGCTCTCCATCTCGTTCGGCGGCATCCGCGTTGCCTTGAACGGCGCGCGTGATCCAGCCTACGACGAAGCACAAGTGTCGGCCAAAATGCGTGAGGAAAATATTTCCATTCATGCGGAGCTTGGCATCGGGCGGGGTTCTGCTACCGTATGGACCTGTGATCTCACCAAAGCCTACGTCGAGATCAATGGTGACTACAGGAGTTGAACATGCGCAGATTTGCCGTCCTTCTTGCCCTCACACTCGCCGCTTGCAATCCGGCTCCACAGATCGCTCCGGTTTCGCTCGAGGTTTCAGACGTCGCGTTCAACCCCGCACAAGCGGCATTCATCAAAAAGCCCGGCGTTGCTGTGATTAATGGCGAAGCTTTTTTGCGCGAGAACAGCGGCGGCCTCAAACATGCCTCCGGCGAGGTTGTGCGTCTCATTCCGCAATCTGACTATGCCCGCAGCCGGTTTGCCAAGCTTTACGGCGCAGAGAAGTTTGTCTCGGCCCGTGACATTCCCAAAGTTCCGGCTGACCCGGCCTATGTGGAATACACCCGAACCACCAAAGTTGACGAGCGCGGGCACTTCACCTTCGATCACGTGGCACCGGGGCGCTATTTTATATCGACACAAGTGCTTTGGAGAAATGACAAGAGCTTCTTTACTGAAGGGGGAGCCATCTACGACAGCGTTACGATCTCGGCAAAAGATACCGAAGACGCGCCTGTTAAAGTGATCGTTTCAGGAAAATAATGAAACTTCTTGTTGTTGTCGCTTGCGCCCTGATCGATGCGGAAAAACGCATCCTTATTGCTCAGCGTCCGGAGGGCAAATCGCTCGCCGGACTTTGGGAATTTCCCGGCGGAAAAATTTACGCCAATGAACGGCCAGAACCAGCTCTAATCCGTGAACTCTATGAAGAGCTTGGCATTACCGTGAAAGAGGCATGCTTGGCACCGCTGACCTTCGCCAGCCATGCCTATCCCGATTTTCACTTGCTGATGCCGCTCTACGTCTGTCGTCGGTGGGACGGGAGCGTAATGTCAAAGGAAGGTCAGGCGCTCAAATGGGTGTCGCCGCGAGATTTGCGCAACCATGCCATGCCACCGGCGGACGAACCCCTGATTGCTCCCTTGATTGAGCTGTTGCTTTAGGGGCAGTCTTTCAAAACTCTGTCCCACGCCTGCGCCAAACCGTTCAATGAATAGCTGTCGCTGGTGACATTGTTCTTTTTAGATGCGGCTTTAACCACCAGCCGCGCGCCCTTTTTCATGGCGTCCAGCAAAGTGGTCTCCTCGGCAGGGTTTTTCACCCAGGCATTGCTGCCCTTCGCCACCAAATCAACCTTAACGATGCTGACCTCAGCGGTGCCAACCGTCAAACCCTCTTTCAGATCGAACCCCATACCGAACGAGATTTCATTTTTCACACCTTCAGCGGTGCGGCGCGAAATAAACAAAAATGCCGGGTCGCGTTTCAATCCGTTAGGCAAACGTTCTTTGGGCTGACCCAATACATAGCAAACCTTGGACTTGCCATTCATGGTCGTATAAGCGCCCCAGTCGCCATAACTGCCGGCCAACACAGGCTTTCCACCTCCGGCGTCTGCGGGCGCGGCGGCCTGAGCAGCGGGCTTTTTGGTTTTGGCATCTGACGGTGACACGCCGCCAACCAGCACCGCGATAACACAGGCGGCACAGGCCGCAACATGAGGTATTGGAAAGGTTCGAATCATGTGGAAAGCATAACCTAATCGTTAGGAAAAAAAATCATTGCTTGAGTGCTAAATGTCGTCCCAAAATTGAGACATAATTCAGGCTGAACGCATTCTAACTGCCAAATATCAGCGGTTGCGACAAAACGTTTGCATTTTGCACTTTCGTCAAACTGTTTCAACCTTCATACTGCGCTTGAAACAAAAGCCAGCCTTGAGCAAAGACAGGGCGTTTAGAGTCCATTTTGAGCCAGAGTCTAACCCCGCAAGACCAAATAAAACTCATCACCGCCGTCGCCAAGGCCCGCGACCGTGATGCGTTTATTGTTTTGTTCGATTATTTTGCCCCTCGTCTCAATGCCTATTTGCAGCGGCTTGGCTCCCCAAGCGCGCTGGCAGAAGACATCACCCAAGATGTCATGCAAGTTCTGTGGATGAAGGCCGAACTGTTCGATCCGGCGAAGTCGTCTCTGGGCACATGGATTTACCGCGTTGCCCGCAACCGCCGCATAGATTCTCTTCGCCGCCAACGGCTGGATTATTTTGATCCTCAGGATTTGACCCAAAACGCCGCCATGGACCGACCCTCAGACGACCCGAACCCTGAATCTCTGCTCGACGGATGGCAGCGCGAAGTGCTCGTTCGCAAAGCTCTCGAAATCTTACCGAAGGATCAAGTGGATCTCATCAAGCTGGCATTTTTCGAGGACATGTCACACTCGGAAATCGCAACCCACACCGGTTTGCCGCTTGGAACAGTCAAATCCCGCATCCGTCTGGCATTCACGCGCCTGCGCAGGCAACTGGAATCTGCGGGGCTTACTGACGTAAAATCTTGACGTAATTCCGTCGGGGCTTTGGTGGTAACGGCGATTTTTCTTGTGATCTGCTTGCATTTTACTGCCGGTCGCACCATGTTTCAGACTTCCGAGGGGAGCCTTTTTCAAGGCTGAGAGGCAGCGTGTGCTGCGACCCTTGAACCTGATCCGGGTCATTCCGGCGGAGGAACGGGACCATGTCAGAGTTGAAATATTCATCAGCCCCTTTCGCAGTCGCAGCCAAGATTAGAGGCCCGCTGTGAAAATACGTGTCATTGGTGCCGGCGTTGCCGGACTCACGGTCGCCTTTGAAATGGCCCGGCGCGGCATGAGCGTGGAGGTGGCAGACCGTATGAGCGGACCTGCCCAAGGCTGTTCACACTATGCGGGCGGCATGCTTGCGCCTTGGTGTGAGCTTGAGAGCGCCGAACCTCTCGTCGAATCGCTTGGCATCGAATCACTTCAGTTCTGGCGCAACCATGTCACCGTTTCAGAACACGGCACCTTGGTGGTGGCGCAACCGCGCGATACGCCGGATCTCAAACGCTTTTCGCGTCGCACCCATAATTTTGAGTGGGCCGACAGCGCAGCCATCGCCGCGCTGGAGCCGGACCTGGCAGAACGTTTTGCAACAGGGCTGTTTTTTGACAAAGAGGCGCATCTGGATCCGCGATTGGTCACCGCACAACTTGCGCACCGTCTGGCGCATGAGATGAACGTTACTTTTCATTTTAATACCGATGCCCCTCAATTGACCGGTTCGGAGGATTGGACGGTGGATTGTCGCGGGCTGGCCGCGCGCGATGTGCTTGTCGATCTGCGGCCCGTAAAGGGCGAGATGTTGCTTCTGCGCTCGCACGAGGTCAGCCTCACCCGCCCGGTTCGCATGTTGCATCCGCGTATCCCGGTTTATATTGTGCCGCGCGCCGATCATGTGTTCATGGTGGGAGCTACGATGATCGAAAATTCGGAGAAAGGCCGCGTTACGGCGCGCGGCGTCACCGAATTAATAAATGCGGCCTATGCACTCCATCCCGCCTTTGGTGAGGCTGAAATTGTTGAACTTGGCGCGGACCTGCGGCCGGCCTTCCCCGACCATCTCCCGCGCTTGCGCGCACGTGGCCGGACAGTTTATGTCAACGGGCTTTATCGCCACGGCTTTTTAGGCGCACCGGCATTGGCCCGCAGAGCTGCGGAATTCATACAAAACGGAACTGTTTTTCCGGAGGTGATGCGTGAGAATTGAAGTTAATGGTGAAAGCCAAAATGTCGAGGCAACCAATTTGAGCGAGCTTCTCCACCAGCTCGATTACGTCGACACGATTGTGGCAACGGCGCGCAATGGCGCTTTTGTCCGGGCACATGACCGCAGCAAGACCCTGCTTGAGCCGGACGACCGCATCGAAATCCTCGTGCCACGGCAGGGTGGGTAATGGACACTCCCTTCACGCTTTATGGCAAAACATTTGCGTCGCGCCTGATGCTGGGCACCGCCGGATATCCTTCTCCTGATATTTTGGCACAAAGCATTCGTGCCTCAAAATGTGAGATTGTCACTGTATCCCTGCGCCGCGAATCTGGCGGCAGCCGTGCCGGACAGGATTTTTGGCAGCTCATCAAAGATCAAAATGTCCATGTTTTGCCCAACACCGCCGGTTGCCACACCGTGAAAGAGGCCGTAACCACCGCGCAAATGGCGCGGGAGGTTTTTGGCACAAACTGGATCAAGCTCGAACTCATCGGCGATGATGATACGTTCCAACCCGATGTTTTTGCGCTGGTGGAGGCGGCAGGCGTGCTGACGCGCGACGGTTTTGAAGTGTTTCCCTACACAACCGAAGACTTGATCGTGGCTGACAAGCTGGTCCAGGCAGGCTGCGAAGTGTTGATGCCATGGGGCGCGCCGATTGGCTCAGGGCGCGGACTTAACAATCCCTATGGTCTGCGTTCGTTGCGCGCCCGCTTTCCCACCATTCCGATGATCGTCGACGCGGGGCTTGGCGCGCCCTCCCACGCCGCCACCGCCATGGAGCTCGGCATTGACGGCATTTTGCTAAACACCGCCGTGGCTAAGGCTGGAGACCCCGTAAAGATGGCGCATGGTTTTGCCTTGGCAATTGAGGCTGGCCGCGCCGGTTATCTCGCTGACCCCATCGAGCCGCGCGATATGGCCGCGCCATCAACACCGGTTTTTGGAAGAGCCTTTACATGAAAAGAGCCTGCACATGAATCTCGATCGTTTTTACTTGATCGTCGATAGCGCCGCTTGGCTGCGCAGACTGCTGCCGCAGGGCGTCAAGCTCGTGCAATTGCGCGCCAAAAATCTCAAAACTTCTGAATGGCGCAAAGAAATCCTCGAAGCCAAGACACTTTGCGCCCAACATGGCGCGCAACTCATCGTCAATGATGCCTGGGAACTCGCCATCGAGCTTGGCTGTGATTATGTTCACCTTGGCCAAGAAGATATGGCGGAAGCAGACCTTGCCGCGTTGAGGCGCGCAAACGTCAAGCTTGGCCTTTCAACCCATGATGAAGCCGAACTCGAGCGCGCGCTTACGGCCAAGCCAGACTATATCGCCCTTGGCCCTATTTATCCGACCATTTTGAAGCAAATGCCTTGGGCGCCGCAGGGGCTTGAACGCATCACGGCATGGAAACACCGCGTCGGCAAAATCCCGCTGGTGGCTATTGGCGGCTTCACGCCGGAGCGCGCCGCCGGTGCCTTTGCCGCAGGGGCGGACTGCGTTGCCGTGGTCACCGATATCACGCTTAACGCTGATCCCGAGACGCGCACCAAACAGTGGCTGCAGACCACGCGCTTCTGAAATAAGCAGCTTTTTAAATTTAGGGATCAAAAAATTTGGTAGCGGGAGAGGGACTTGAACCCCCGACCCCAGGATTATGATTCCCGTGCTCTAGCCAGCTGAGCTATCCCGCCACGCGAAGCACTCGTCTAACAAGACGCGCCTCGAACGAGGGCGATATAGGCGCGGTCGCTTCCCGATGTCAAGAAAGACCGCGCCATAAAGTTGAAAATTGCTATTTCAGCAGTTTTGCTATTTCGATTTTCAATTGTGGCGCAAGGTCAGCCCGCTGCAGGGCAAACGCAATGTTGGCGCTCAAAAAGCCGATTTTGGAACCCGTGTCATAGGTGTTGCCGTCAAAGCGGACGCCGTGAAAGCTCTGATTTTTCGCCAGAATTTTCATTCCGTCGGTGAGCTGAATTTCCCCGCCCGCGCCTTTTTCCACATGTTCCAGAATGTCAAAAATCTCCGGCCCGAGAATGTAGCGCCCGGAAATGATCAAATTTGAAGGTGCGGTGCCTTTTGCGGGCTTTTCCACCATGCCGGTAATCTCAAAGGAATGGCCGAAGTCTTTCCCGGTTGCCACCACGCCATATTGGTGGGTTTCCTCCATCGGAACCTCTTCCACGGCAATGATGTTGCCGCCATGCTGGTTATAGGCTTCAATACACTGGCCCAAGCAACGGTCTTTGCGCGCGCCGGACGCCATGGTGATCATATCGGGCAGCAAAACCGCGAAAGGTTCGTCCCCGATCAGTTCGCGCGCGCACCAAACAGCGTGGCCAAGGCCCAAGGGCGCCTGCTGGCGGGTGAAGCTTGTCGCGCCCGCGGCCGGTAAATCCGCCATCAAGGCCGCATATTCCTTGTCTTTGCCGCGCGCCTTTAAAGTTGCCTCAAGCTCGAACGCCATGTCAAAATGATCTTCAATCACCGCTTTGCCGCGACCGGTTACAAAGATGAAATGCTCAATGCCTGCTTCGCGCGCCTCATCAACCACGTGTTGCAAAACCGGACGATCCACGACGGTCATCATCTCTTTGGGTACGGATTTGGTGGCTGGCAGAAAACGCGTCCCCAAACCAGCGACTGGGAATACGGCTTTACGGATTCGTTTTTGCATGAGCTATCCTAAACTTACGATGTGGTGATGCAAAAATAGTGCTGACCTGTTAACAACGCGCAAAAGTTTTTAAATCAGCAGGCGTATTCTGGAGAATATTATGACTGTTCTTGTCACAGGTGGAGCCGGTTATATTGGCTCCCACATGGTCTGGCAATTGCTGGACATGGGCGAACAAGTAATCGTGCTCGACAATCTCTCGACCGGCTTTGCCTTTGCCGTCCCCGAACACGTTACGCTCGTTGAAGGGGATTTCGGAGACCAGAATTTGGTCGCCGGACTTCTAAAAGCGCATAACATCACGGCCATCATCCACTTCGCCGCCAAGCTTGTGGTGCCGGATTCGCTCAATGATCCGCTCGGCTATTACCTGAACAATGTCTCTAAAGCCCGCAATCTGATCGAATGCGCTGTAGAGGCCAAGATCAAGCATTTCATTTTTTCCTCTACCGCCGCAGTCTATGGCGAGGTCGGCGACCATGCTGTTAAAGAAACAGCACAGCTCAATCCGGTTTCGCCCTATGGCCGCTCCAAGCTGATGGTTGAGTGGATTTTGCAAGACACCGCCAAAGCCTATGATTTTAATTTTTGTGTTCTGCGCTATTTCAATGTCGCCGGTTCAGATCCGCAGGGACGCGTCGGTCAGAACACCCGCGATGCGACGCTGCTCATAAAAGTGGCGGTGGAAGCAGCGATTGGTAAACGCCCGCAACTCTCGGTGTTTGGGACCGACTATCCCACACCTGATGGGTCCGGGGTTCGTGATTACATCCACGTGACTGATCTCGTTGCCGCGCATTGGGATGCGCTGACCTATCTGCGACGTGGCGGAGAAAGCCTCATTGCCAATTGTGGATATGGTCGCGGATATTCCGTGTTTGATGTTATCAACACCGTTAAAAAAGTCTCCGGTACCGATTTTAAGGTGGTCATCGCGCCACGCCGGCCCGGCGACCCTGCGTCCTACGTTGCTGACGCGACTTTAGCGCGAGAAAAGCTCAATTGGGTTCCAAAGCATGACAATCTTGAAGACATCGTCCGGCAGTCGCTGGATTGGGAGCGGCGGCAACACAACCGCAGTTGAGCACCAGACCAAGGTCTAAGAGCAAATAAATTCATTTTGATAAAATTGCATTCAAGCAAGTGACGCTACGTCAATAAGTCGCTGATACGGTATCTTGGTCAGTATCAGGATTCACTTTATGCCGGATGTTAATTGTCGGAATTGCACACCCCTTGCGCGCGCAACCACGTCCGCTTTGGTGGCGCTGCGCAGGCTTTTGGCGCAACCGGGTTTTGCCGCAACAACTCGCCATGGAGACACCCATGGCCAATAGACGTGATCAAACAACCGGCGTCACTCGGATTTTCATAAAATTCTCGCTTTTCACGGTTCCGTTGTATCTGGGTGTGTTTTGGCTCTCGATAGAAGCAGTCTTTGCGCCCCAAGACCGCGCCAATGCATTTCTGTTGGCCGGTATCGGTTTGGCCTTGGCGGCAGCGGTAAATGCTTTCGGGTTTCATTTCATTGTTGGCAAGCCGCTGGGACATTTGCTCGACGCAATTCGTAAATCTTCGTTTGACGGGCGCTATGTCCGCACCGAAGCGAAGGACAACAGCGAATTTGCCACCCTCACTCGATCCTTCAATGCTCTTCAGGCAAAACAGGATCAAAACGT
>JAYVYB010000109.1:0-3138 GCA_043784625.1 Methylovirgula sp. | reverse complement strand
CTGTTCATCACCTTGCGGGATAAAAGCGAGGCAATGGCGCTGGCCGCCACGCTCGAAAGCTCCGGCTCGAGCGGCAAACCGCTGTTTGGTGTGCCTTTTGTTGTCAAAGACAACATCGATGTCAAAGGCCTGCTGACCACTGCGGCGTGTGCTGAATTTTCATATCTTGCATCCGAGTCTTCCTTCGCTGTGCAGAAGCTGGAGGCGGCTGGCGCGATAGTGATTGGCAAGACCAACCTCGATCAATTTGCAACGGGCCTCGTTGGCGTGCGCTCCCCGTATGGCGTACCGCGCAATGCTTTGTTGCCAACGCTCATCCCCGGCGGTTCAAGCTCCGGCTCGGCCACGGCTGTGGGTGCGGGGCTGGTGCCTTTTTCGCTTGGCACGGATACCGCAGGTTCCGGACGCATTCCTGCCGCTATGAATGGCATTGTCGGGCTCAAGCCAACTCTTGGCGCACTGTCTGCAACCGGCGTGGTGCCCGCCTGCCGGACGCTGGACACGATTTCGATCTTTGCGCTGGATGTGGCCGACGCATTTCTGGCGTTTCAAATTGCGTCCGGCTACGACAAGGCCGATTTCGTATCGAAGCCTCAGCCCACGCCAAAACTCTCGGCACCGCCGCAAAATATTCGCATCGGTGTTCCCCGCGCTGCGCAGCTGCAGTTTTTTGGAGACGTGGCAGCGCAGCAGGCATTTTCGGCAGACATCAACAAACTACGTGCCCAAGGAGCGACACTTGTCGAATTTGATATCGAACCGTTCTATGAGGTCGCGCGGCTGCTTTACGAGGGGCCATGGGTTGCCGAGCGCTACGCCGCAACCAAACCGCTGATCGAAACGCATCCGGAAGTTTTTCACCCGGTCACGCGCAGCATCATTCTTGGTGCTCAAAAGCACGGTGCGGTGGCCTGTTTTGAGGCGGGTTATAAATTGGCAGCGCTGAAACGGCAGACGGCTTCAATATGGCAGCAGTTTGACGCCATGATTGTGCCAACTCTGCCGCGCATGTATACGGTTGCCGAATTGCTTGCTGATCCGGTGCAATTGAACTCCAATCTCGGCATCTACACCAATTTTGTGAATTTGTTGGATATGGCGGCGATTGCGGTGCCATCAGGCACGCGCAAAGACGGGTTGCCGTCCAGCGTGACGTTGATAGGCCCGGCGGGAAGCGACGGATTTCTGGCCGGAATTGCAGCGCGGGTTCAGGCAAACTCCGGCACAACGATGGGCGCAACCGGTGGCATTGCAGCCAAGCCACCTTTCGCTCACGTATTGGCGGCAGACGGAAAAATAGAGATCGCTGTTGTGGGGGCGCATCTTTCTGGGTTGCCGCTCAATCATGAGCTGGTTTCATTGGGTGCGATTTTCCTGCGGGAGGTTAAAACTGTTCCCGCCTACAAGCTGTTTGCATTGCCAAATACAGCGCCGCCCAAGCCGGGGCTATTGCGCGTGGCATCGGAGCAGGGAACTTCGATCATCTGTGAAATATGGGCGCTTGATGCAAAGGCCTTTGGTGAATTCGTCTCCCGTATTCCGTCCCCATTGGGAATTGGCACGATCCGCTTCACCGATGGCACCGCAGCAAAGGGCTTTGTGGTTGAGGCCGAGGCGGTGCATGGCGCGCAAGATATCTCCAGCTATGGCGGCTGGCGCGCTTTTGCGGGTGCAAAATAATGGCAGCGCACAACCGATATGACTACAGCGCAATCACTCAGCGACCAAAATATGTCTGGCCCAATGGCGCAAGACTGGCTGTGTATATTGCGGTAAATCTCGAATGCTTTTCCTTCGGTGAGGGGCTTGGAGCCGAATTGGCACCCGGAGGGCCACAGCCCGACGTTTTGAATTATGCATGGCGCGACTATGGCAACCGGGTGGGGGCGTTCAGGCTGGCGCAAATGCTCGACGACCTGGCCCTTCCGGCTGCAATCCTTATCAATTCAGACATTTATGCTCACGCTCCGGGACTTGCAGAGGTGTTTCGCGCGCGCGGGGACGAATTTGTCGGACATGGCCGCAGCAACAGCGAGCGACAGGGTATTTTGAGCATAGCCGATGAAACGGCATTGATTGCCGAGGCGACCTCCGTGCTCACCCGTGAAGAAGGTGTCGCGCCCAAAGGTTGGCTCGGGCCGTGGATCTCTGAAAGTGAAAATACGCCCGATATCCTCAAAGACAACGGATATACCTATACACTCGACTGGTGCATGGACGATCAGCCGGTCTGGATGCGCACCGACCACGGCAGATTGCTCAGCGTGCCCTATCCGCAAGAACTTAATGATATTCCCATGATTGTTGCGCGCAAGATTGAGGGCCCGGCATTTGCGCAGATGATCATCGATCATTTCGATGAAATGCTGGCTCAGAGCACAGGCGAACCGCTTATCATGGGCATCGCGCTACATCCATATATCGTCGGGCAGCCGCACCGTCTTCGACATTTGCGCAGGGCCTTGCAGCACATCTGCAAGGCACGGGACACGGTTTGGCTCACCACTCCGGGTGCCATTTCTGACTTTATGTATCGCCGCGCTGATGAGGGCTGAGCCTGGAACAACGTATCGGAGCTAACTCCGATAAGGGTTTCGCTTGCCAAGCGCTTACCGCGACAAAGATTTGAGAATATCATTGATTTAATTGGTGCCGCAAATAGGATTCGAACCTACGACCCCCTCATTACGAATGACATAGTCATAATTTTCCGGCCTTTTTCTAAAATTTCCGAAAGCGTCAAATCCGTTTTAATTCAACGACTTGAAGTTTCTGTTGATTTCTGAAAGAAACTAGCGATACTCTCATTTTGCTTACCACATGCTTACCACATGCTTACCGTGCTTACCAAGCGCTTACCGCAACGGGAAATGAGAGAGTCGCCCAATGGCCACAAATCGCATCACAAAACGCTCTGTAGATGCTTTTGTTTGCCCCGAAGGCAAGGACCGTGATTTCTTATGGGATGACTCGCTTTCGGGTTTTGGGCTTGTTGCGTTTGCATCGGGCAAAAAGACGTTCATTGCCCAATTTCGCAAGGATGGACGGTCGCGCCGTATCACTGTTGGAGATCATGGCCGTTTGACGCCGGATGAGGCGCGATCAGAAGCCAAGAAGCTTTTGGGCGCTGTCGAAAAA
>JAYVYB010000108.1:0-9672 GCA_043784625.1 Methylovirgula sp. | reverse complement strand
TCAACATGCTCATCAGCCAAAACCACTTCGATTTTGACCTTGGGGAGAAAATCCACCACATATTCAGCGCCACGATAAAGCTCTGTATGGCCTTTTTGCCGTCCAAAACCCTTCGCTTCCAGTACCGTAATGCCTTGCAGGCCAGCGTCCTGCAATGCTTCCTTCACTTCATCCAGCTTAAATGGCTTGATGATCGCCTCGATTTTCTTCATTTTGAAGCGCATCCTTGCGGCTAGAGCAGGAAGTTTTCCCGCAACATACTGTGTTCTTAGCATTGCTCATGCCAACGCGCCAAGTCGATTTATCAGGTAAGTTTTACGACAAATTCTTGGGTCAACGCATCAATACTGATCAAAATAAAGTCAATAAGCCTAAAAAATAGGCAAAATTTGCGCCTAAGGAATCATCACGACTCAAACCACATTCAGGGCGATGCGCTCAGGTGCGGTAAAACTGTTCAGTTTAAGCGCATCCATAAAAAACTTGCCTGCAACCAGCGGCTTCAGCGCAACATGCACGGTCTGCCCGATCGCCATAATCAGGCTATCCCGCCAATAGGGTTCCCAGCCGTCATCGGCAGGGTGCAGCACCCGCACCACCTGTCCGCCAAGATACACAGAAAGCACGGCCCCGGATTTATTGATCAAAGCCAGCGATGTCGGCGTGTCGCGTTTGAGGTCGAAGCTGCGCAGGGCGTTTGGTGCGCCGAAAACACATTCAAACCGTTGCGCTCTGGCCAGTTCAATTTCTGGTGGCAGGGCAGGGTGCGGCGGCAGCGCCACCACAGCGGGCAGAGCGGGGCGCGGCTCGCCGTCTGGCACAAATTGCATGAGTTCCTGCTTGAATTGGCCATCATCGACGCTGATTGTCGGTCGTGTTCCGGCGGGAACATCAAAAATAACGTCGTAACGTGCTCCGGGGCCAAAAGGGAACGCGTCTTGTCGGGGTCTGAATATTTCGCTCGGGGTGGAATCAATCGCCACGATGAACGCCACCATGCCGTCAAACTTCATCAAAAACCCGCGTGAGGCCGTTGCATTGGCCATGCGCAAGCGCACGCGCGTGTTGGGCTGCACTTTGATCGGATCAGCCGCCTTTTCACTGGCTTTCGCTTCGCCATTCAAGCTCAACATCGGCGGCAGTTGATGTTCTCTATCCTGCACCAAAAACGGCAATTCCAAGTGCACCTGAGGGGGTATTGTCTCTTCCACGACCAGTAGTGTGCTCAATCCGCGCGCGATTTGCTCCACGTCAGTCGCTTGCAGCAAAAATGTGCCGCTGTCCGCCAGTTGCAGCGGCAGCTCGACAGTTGCGCCTCTTTCGATATTCGCCACGGTTGGAAACGAAGGCAGCCGAAGCCCGCGAATCTGGATGCCAATCAGTTCATCAGTGGCGTTGGTCACCCTGAGTACGAATTTTTCATTTGGCTTTACGCGCAGTGCCGTAGCCGCCTCCAGCGTATAATCGCGGCGCAGATGATTGCTCATCAATTGCATGCCGCGTCCAAGCATGGCGGTCACCTGGAGAGTGCGCGGAGGCTCTTTCGGCAAAATCGCGGCAGGTGGTGCTGTCTGCCCCACAGCCGCATTCACTGCCGCGCCATTGCCAACCAACAAAGCCGCGCCGCCCCTCACAAAATTTCGCCGGTTCAGTATCACGCGCAAACCCATCTTAATTGAAATATCCCTACGCAATACCACCCCGGAACGACCTGTCCAGCCTCACCGATCCATCGGGCTTATATAGAAGCGTGAATCAGGCAAACTTTTTTGCTGCATATTGTTTCAACCATTGCTATAGAACCGCACCCGATGCGCTGGGAAACCGTCGCGTCTGGATATGTTTTGGCAAAATGCGGGCGTGGCGGAACTGGTAGACGCACTGGATTTAGGTTCCAGCGGAGCAATCCGTGGGGGTTCGACTCCCTCCGCCCGCACCAGACATAGTTTCTTTTTACGACAGTTTTAGGCAGAGCCTGAGCTGGCGGGCAAACGTTTTTGAAAAGGCGATTCGAAATGCAAGTGACCGAAACTCTCCACCAGGGCTTGAAGCACGAATTTAAAGTGGTGCTTCCCATGGCCGAACTTTCGGCCAAGCTCGATGCTGAACTCAATGACCTCAAGGGCAAGGTCAAAATCAACGGCTTCCGCCCCGGCAAAGTCCCCACCAGCCACATGAAGCGTGTCTATGGCCGCTCGGTTATGGCTGAAGTTGTGCAGAATGCCGTCAATGAAGCCAACAGCAAGATTGTTGCCGATCATGGATTGCGCCTCGCGCTGGAGCCAAAGGTGACCTTCCCTGAAGATCAGTCCGAAGTTGAAAAGGTTATTGCCGGTGAAGGCGACCTCGCTTACGCGGTGTCCTTCGAAGGATTGCCGAAGTTTGAAGTCGGCACGTTCGACGATATCGTTTTGAGCCGTCAGGTTGCCGAAGTGGGCGAGGACGACATCAACGAAACTTTGGCCCGCATGGGCGACCAGAACCGCACCTACACCTTGATTGAGAAGAAAACGCACAAAGCCGCCAAGGGCGATCGCGTTTCGATCGATTTTGTCGGTAAAATCAAAGACGAGGCGTTTGAAGGCGGCACCGGCACCGATGTCGATGTCGTGATCGGTTCCAACACCTTCATTCCGGGCTTCGAAGAGCAGCTTGTTGGCATTAAGGCTGGAGAAGAGCGCAAGGTTTCCGTCAAGTTCCCGGACAATTATTTGGAAGCCCGTTTGGCTGGTCAAGCCGCCGAATTCGACGTTACCGCCAAATCCATCTCTGAAGCCGGCGAATTGAAGCTGGATGATGAATTTGCCAAAGCTTATGGTTTTGAAGACCTCGCCAAGATGAAAGAGGCCGTTAAAACCAATATGGACGGTCAATTCACCGGCACCAGCCGCGAAAAACTGAAGCGCGCTTTGCTTGATGAACTCGACAAGCGCTATTCGTTTGAGCTGCCCGAGGGCCTCGTAGAGCAGGAATTCGCCAACATCTGGCGTCAGGTGGAAGCAGAGCAGAAAAACTCCGGCCGTTCTTTTGCCGATGAAGACACCACTGAAGAAGAGGCTCGCAAGGAGTATCGCGCCATTGCCGAGCGTCGCGTTCGCCTTGGTCTCGTGCTCGCCGAAGTCGGTGATAAGGCGCAGGTAAAGGTTACCGACGAAGAAGTTACCCAAGCGCTGGTCTCCCGCGCCCGTCAGTTCCCGGGTCAGGAAAAGGAAGTTTGGGAGTTCTATCGCAAGAACCCTGATCGTCTCGCTGAAATCCGTGCCCCTGTATTTGAAGAAAAGGTCGTCGATCACATCATCGGCCTCGCCAAGGTTACCGACGTGAAGGTTTCGCGCGAAGACCTGTTCAAGCAGGACGAAGAAACTGAAGAAAAGCCGGCTCCAAAAGCCAAAAAGAAAAAGGCTGACAAAGCCGAATAGGCTTTTTAAATTGTAATGAACCCTATGGCCGGACTTGTTCCGGCCATTTTAGTTTCGAGCAGCATGCGCAAACCTTAACGCCGTGCCTGAAATTCAACTGTTGAAAACCTGAGGGTTTCTGTGGAGAAAGCGCTTCAAGCGCCCCCCAAGTCCAAAAACGCAGTAACCCTCTTTCCGATTTGATAACCCGTGCCTATGTATGTTCAGGACAGTTGATTCCCTTTTACCTTTTTCTGGTGAGAATTCCGATGCGCGACCCAATTGATACCTATTCCAACTATCTCGTTCCGATGGTTGTAGAACAATCGAGCCGCGGTGAGCGCTCATTTGATATTTACTCCCGCTTGCTGCGCGAGCGTATTATTTTTGTCTCCGGCCCGGTCGAAGACCAGATGGCAACGGTCATCGTTGCCCAGTTGCTGTTTCTGGAATCCGAAAATCCGAAAAAAGAAATTGCAATGTACATCAATTCCCCCGGCGGCGTTGTTACCGCAGGCATGTCGATCTACGACACCATGCAGTTTATCCGGCCTAAGGTTTCCACCCTTTGCATGGGACAGGCGTGCTCGATGGGTTCGCTCTTGCTCACCGCCGGTGAGGCAGGCATGCGCTTTGCTTTGCCAAACGCGCGCGTTATGCTGCATCAGCCATCAGGCGGTTTTCAAGGCAAGGTTTCTGATATTGAACGCCACGCCGAAGACATCGTGAAGGTCAAGCGCCGCTTGAACGAGATCTATGTCAAACATACGGGTCGTGATTACGACACAATTGAGCGCACATTAGACCGTGACCATTTTATGTCGGCGGACGAATCGAAAGCTTTTGGAATCATCGACCAGGTTGTCACCAAGCGCGCCGATGACGCCACCGAAGCAAAGTAAAGTAAGGCTTCTCAGTCGGGGCTGTTTTTAAAAAGTCTGCTGCTACGTTTTATTAGGAAAGTGCAGACTATATTAACCATATTGTCGCAATCGGGCGCGGGTCGTGCCTGATTTGGCGGCCTAGTAGGAGATTAAAATGAGCAAGGTTGGCGCTACAGACTCGAAAAATACGCTGTACTGCTCATTCTGCGGCAAAAGCCAGCATGAAGTGCGCAAGCTGATTGCCGGACCAACAGTGTTCATCTGCGATGAATGTGTTGAGCTGTGCATGGACATTATCCGCGAAGAAAACAAAACCTCGCTGGTCAAGTCCAAAGACGGCATTCCCACCCCGAAAGAAATCTGCAAGGTGCTGGATGATTATGTCATCGGCCAGCCGCAGGCCAAGCGCGTGCTCGCCGTTGCCGTGCATAACCATTACAAGCGTCTCAACCACGCCACCAAAAACAGTGATATTGAGCTCAACAAGTCCAATATCCTGCTGATTGGCCCGACCGGTTCCGGCAAAACATTGCTGGCGCAGACACTCGCGCGTATTTTGGATGTTCCCTTCACCATGGCTGACGCAACCACCCTTACAGAGGCGGGTTATGTCGGCGAAGATGTTGAGAATATTATCCTCAAGCTGCTGCAAGCTTCCGACTACAACGTCGAGCGGGCGCAGCGCGGCATTGTCTACATCGACGAAATCGACAAGATCAGCCGCAAATCGGACAATCCGTCCATCACCCGCGACGTGTCGGGTGAAGGCGTGCAGCAGGCTTTGCTCAAGATCATGGAAGGCACAGTTGCCTCGGTGCCGCCGCAGGGCGGGCGCAAGCATCCGCAGCAGGAATTCCTGCAGGTGGACACCACCAACATCCTGTTCATCTGCGGCGGCGCATTCGCCGGCTTGGAAAAGATCATTTCCCAGCGCGGTAAGGGCACCTCGATCGGTTTCGCCGCCAAAGTGCAAGCGCCGGATGATCGCCGCGCCGGTGAAATGCTGCGCCAGACCGAGCCGGAAGACCTGTTGAAATTCGGCCTTATCCCGGAGTTTGTCGGTCGTTTGCCGGTCATCGCCACTTTGGAAGACCTTGACGAAAGCGCGCTGAAGAAAATCCTGACCGAGCCGAAAAACGCTCTGGTCAAGCAGTATCAGCGCCTGTTCGAAATGGAAGACACCGAGCTGACCTTCCAGGACGAGGCGCTTGATGTTGTCGCTAAAAAGGCCATTGAACGGCGCACCGGTGCCCGTGGTCTGCGTTCCATCATGGAGGCAGTGCTGCTCGACACCATGTATGACTTGCCGGGCCTTGAAGGCGTGTCTCAGGTTGTTATCGGCGCAGAAGTGGTAGAGGGCAAAGCCCGCCCGCTCTACATCTATGCAGACCGTGAGCGCGCAGCAGGCGCAAGCGCCTAAAAATCAAAGCGCGCGGAAATAAAAGCCCGCGCGCTTATGACCAACGGATTTACATCTTGAAAATCCGCTGACAACGCGCCATTTGAATTTTAAGAGAGTATATTTCTCAATTCAAATGTGACCACTTTATGCCGGTTTTATTTATTGCCGGTAACCCTGCCAAAGTGCGTGCAACAGAGTTGCGTCATCTGCTTTACGAAATGTCGGAGGTGCCTTTAAGGGCTTTACGACGCAAGCAAACGGGTTTCTGCCCCAAGCTTGATCCTAATTGGCGGCTTCTCTTTGAGCGCTAATGCGGGATGTTAACGCGAATAGGATAGTGCCATGACAGTTAAAAAAGCCGTTGCGAAACCCGGCGTGATCGAATCCTTCCCCGTATTGCCTTTGCGCGACATTGTTGTGTTTCCGGACATGATTGTGCCGTTGTTCGTTGGCCGTGAGAAGTCGATCCGCGCGCTGGAAGAGGTGATGAAGAATGATCACATGATTCTGCTCGCCACGCAGAAAAATGCGACGGATGATGATCCTGAAACGGATGCCATCCACACCATCGGCACGTTGGCTAATGTGTTGCAGTTGCTGAAATTGCCTGATGGCACCGTCAAGGTGCTGGTCGAGGGCGCATCACGCGCAACTGTGCACCGCTACACCCGCACCGACGAATATTACGAGGCTGATGCCGAAGCTTTGGCTGAGACCGGCCTCGACAACGTTGAAGTTCAGGCGCTCGCCAGGTCGGTTGCGTCAGAATTTGAAGGCTATGTGAAGCTCAATAAGAAGATTTCACCCGAAGTCGTCACCACCATCACCCAGATCACCGAACCCGGCAAGCTGGCCGATACGGTTGCCTCGCATCTGGCAGTTAAACTGTCGGACAAGCAGGACATTCTGGAAATGACCTCGGTCACCAAGCGCCTTGAAAAGTGCCTTGCCTTGATGGAGGGCGAAATTTCTGTGCTTCAGGTCGAGAAGCGCATCCGCACCCGCGTCAAGCGCCAGATGGAGAAGACTCAGCGCGAGTACTATCTTAACGAACAGATGAAGGCGATCCAGAAGGAACTGGGCGACGGCGAGGACGGCAAAGATGATATGGCCGAGTTGGAAGCCCGTATCAAGGACACCAAGCTGTCCAAGGAGGCCCGCGACAAGGCAACCGCAGAGCTGAAAAAGCTGCGCGCCATGTCGCCCATGTCTGCAGAAGCCACCGTTGTGCGAAATTATCTCGATTGGTTGTTGTCGCTGCCTTGGGGCAAGCGCTCAAAAATCAAGAAGGATTTGCCCGCAGCGCAGGCAATGCTCGATTCGGATCATTACGGCCTTGAAAAGGTCAAAGAACGCATTGTCGAATATTTGGCGGTGCAGCAGCGCGCTAATAAATTGACTGGCCCGATTCTGTGCCTTGTCGGCCCTCCGGGCGTCGGCAAGACCTCGCTTGGCAAGTCGATTGCCAAAGCAACAGGGCGTGAGTTCGTGCGCATGTCTCTTGGCGGCGTCCGTGACGAGGCTGAAATTCGTGGCCATCGCCGCACCTATATCGGGTCTATGCCCGGCAAGGTCATCCAGTCGATGAAAAAGGCAAAAACAGCCAATCCACTGTTCTTGCTCGATGAAATCGACAAAATGGGTCAGGATTTCCGCGGTGATCCGTCATCGGCATTGCTTGAGGTGCTGGATCCGGAGCAGAACGGCACTTTCAACGATCATTACCTCGAAGTGGATTATGACCTCTCCGGCGTGATGTTTGTGACCACAGCCAACACCTTGAACATCCCCGGCCCGTTGATGGACCGGATGGAGATCATTCGTTTGGCCGGTTACACCGAAGATGAAAAGCTGGAAATCGCCAAAAAGCACCTGATTCCGGCTGCTATCGTCAAGCATGGCCTCATCGCCAAAGAATGGTCAATTGATGATGCCGCGCTGATGGAAGTCATCCGCCGCTACACCCGTGAAGCGGGCGTGCGTAATCTTGAGCGCGAAATTTCCAACCTCGCCCGTAAGGCGGTGAAGGAAATTCTGATGACCAAGAAAAAGAAGATCGCGGTAGATACGCAAAACCTGCCGGACTTCCTTGGCGTGCATCGCTATCGTTATGGTGAGGCGGAAACCCATGATCAAGTCGGTGTTGTTACCGGTTTGGCGTGGACCGAAGTGGGTGGCGAATTGCTGACCATTGAAGGCGTAATGATGCCGGGCAAGGGCCGTATGACTGTGACGGGCAACCTGCGCGACGTGATGAAAGAATCGATCTCAGCGGCGGCGTCCTATGTCCGCTCGCGCGCGGTGGATTTTGGCATCGAGCCGCCCCTGTTTGACCGGCGCGACATCCATGTGCACGTTCCTGAGGGTGCAACCCCTAAGGATGGTCCGTCCGCCGGTGTGGCGATGGCGACAACCATCGTTTCGGTGTTCACCGGCATCCCGATCCGCCGTGATATTGCCATGACCGGTGAAATCACATTGCGGGGCAGGGTGCTGCCCATCGGTGGCCTTAAAGAAAAGCTGCTCGCTGCCCTGCGCGGCGGCATCAAGAAGGTGCTGATTCCCGAAGAAAACGCCAAAGACCTGGCCGATATTCCAGACAATGTGAAAAACAATCTGGAGATCATTCCGGTCTCGCGCATGGACGAGGTGCTGTCTCACGCGCTGGTGCGGGCTCCGGTGGCTATCACATGGGAAGAGGACGTTAAATCAGCGATGAAGAAAATCGCCGATGACGACGCCTCAGCGGTTGTTGCCCATTAAGCGACGATAGACTCAAATTTAGACAGCCCGCGAAGCAATTCGCGGGTTTTTTATTGCTTTCGCGCCGCACCCCCATGACATACCGCGCTCAAGGCGCTAGATACGTTTTATGACACGCTCCGCTGCCGCTCCCGCAAATTCCCTTGCCATCGCCCTTGCCCAGATTGATTGCTGCATGGGCGACATTCAGGGCAATCTTGATAAAGCCCGCAAAGCGCGCGCCCAAGCCGCAGCGCAGGGTGCTGACTTGATCATGTTTTCCGAGCTGTTCATCAGCGGATATTCGCCTGAAGACTTGGTTCTAAAGCCGGCCTATCAGGAGAGTTGCCGCGCGGCTGTCGAGGTTTTGGCGCGTGAAACCGCCGATCAAGGCCCCGCCGTGCTCATCGGTCTGCCATGGCAGGAAAACGGCCACCTCTATAACGCCTATGCCTTGCTCAACGCCGGGCGAATCGAAGCGGTGCGTTTCAAGGTGGATTTGCCAAACTACGGCGTGTTTGATGAAAAACGCGTGTTTCACGCCGGGCCTATGCCGGGGCCGATTGTCTTTAAAGGCGTGCGTATTGGCATTCCCATTTGCGAAGATATTTGGGGCCCCGATCCGGTCGAGTGTATTGCCGAAACCGGCGGCGAAATTCTGCTGGTGCCCAACGGCTCGCCCTACGAGCGCGATAAATTCCATGTCCGCCAGCACCATGCCGCTGCCCGCGTCACCGAAAGCGGCCTGCCGCTGGTCTATCTCAATCAGGTCGGCGGGCAGGATGAGCTGGTGTTTGACGGCGGCTCGTTTGTGCTCAATGCTGATTGTTCGCTGGCGCTGCAAATGCCCGCCTTCGTTGAAGGCGTCGTTCTCACCCGCTGGCAGCGCACGGCAAACGGCTGGTTTTGTGCCAGCGGTGACAAGGCACTGCTGGATGAAGGCGACAAAGGCGATTATGCCGCCTGCGTGCTCGGCCTCAAGGATTATGTCAATAAAAACGGCTTTAACGGCGTCGTGCTGGGTCTTTCGGGCGGCATAGACAGCGCCATTTGCGCCGCTATGGCGGTTGATGCCTTGGGTGCCGCCCGCGTTCATTGTGTCATGCTGCCCTATCTTTATACCTCGGAAGACAGCTTGAAAGACGCAGCGGATTGCGCCAAAGCCTTGGGTCTGCGCTATGATATTCTGCCCATTGCGCCAGCGGTGGAGGGCATAGAGCACGTGCTGCGGCCGCTGTTTGCCGGC